>NZ_KV815276.1:0-270 GCF_001814205.1 Rothia sp. HMSC036D11 | reverse complement strand
ACGGGTACTGGGAGAACCATATGCTGCCCTATCTAGAAGCGGAGGGGTGGGCTGTCATCACTATTGATTGTGCTGGGGTGGTATCGTATATGGACTTCGCCAGGCGGTTGGTTAAAACTATCGACCCTACCTACAGTTTTCCTGAAGGTTTTAATATGCGTTGGGCTTCCGAAGAGGCATGTTTGATTAGGGATAGGGATATGCGTCAGGGGCTTTTCGTTTTGTATAAGAATTTTGAGCAGCTTTTTACTATGGCTGATGATGATATAA
>NZ_KV815275.1:0-270 GCF_001814205.1 Rothia sp. HMSC036D11 | reverse complement strand
ACGGGTACTGGGAGAACCATATGCTGCCCTATCTGAAAGCAGAAGGGTGGGCTGTCATTACTGTTGATTGTGCTGGGGTGGTATCGTACCTGGACTTCGCCAGGCGGTTAGTTAAAGCTATCGACCCTACCTACAGTTTTCCTGAAGGTTTTAATATGCGTTGGGCTGCTGAAGAGGCACGTTTGATTAGGGATAGGGATATGCGGCAGGGGCTTTTCGTTTTGTATAAGAATTTCGAGCAGCTTTTTACTATGGCTGATGATGATATAA
>NZ_KV815274.1:0-24241 GCF_001814205.1 Rothia sp. HMSC036D11 | reverse complement strand
CGGCGGGGGAGGGGTCATTCCGCTGACCCCGCGTCAGCCTCTGCAACCCGGTCAGCAGGCTGTGTCTTAGCAGGAATCGTTTGTGAAGAAGGTAGAGGGTGGCGCATCCAGATTTTACGGCTGGATGCGTCACCCTTTTGCGCACATCATCAAGGGCTCGGAGTTAAATAATATTTGCCTGAGAGTTAAATAATGATTCTGTACCCTCCCAAAAATCCCCGGAATATAAGGGCAAAAACGGGTATTGGGTTAAATAATGGTTTGCGGACTGTTAAATAATGAGCGCTAGAAGGTGTTCGTAGAAGGGTATCTGCGTTTGGTTCCTGTGACCGGCAGAAGCGTGTCTTCGGTGGCGAAGACCTGAGGCGGGGTATATTTGATTCTGTAACTTCCCTCATAGTCACCGATAAGGACTTTTAATGCGTAGACTTTCTGTATTTTCTTTGGGAACTGCTCTGGTTTTTGCCCTGGGTGCGTGTTCATCAGGAACCGCATCTTCATCCAATAATTCCTCGCCCCAAAGCTCGCATGCTGCGGCATCATCCTCCGGCTCGAATACTTCGTCTGCTGGGCAGCAGATTGAAGTATCTGAACTTTTGGAGCACCCGGAAAAGGCGCGGGGCCTTGATTTTATGCGGGATGTTAAGTTTCCAATCACCTGCCCGAGCCACGAATCCGGTAAAAACCCGGATCTTGAAGAACTCAAGAAAAAGGGCATCAGCGAAAAAGAGATAGCGCTGACTGACGATAACAAAGCAGGTAAGCCCCGCCCCAGATCCACCGAATCTGTGGACAGCAAAGATAAGAAATGGACCACTATCAACGAATCCGATGGGTCATGGATCTACGATAAGCGCGGCGATGAACATGGGGAAGTCAAAGCTGATGGAACCTGGACCATGAAAACAAAGAGCCACAGCGCAGAACTGCATGCTGACGGTTCCTGGCAGGAAATCACCGAAGCTAATTACGGGTATGGAACCCGACAAGAAACATACGTTAACGCGGACGGCACCTATCGGTATATTAAAGACCGGGAAGTAAAAGTCATGACCTGCTCTAACGGCTCATGGATTGAAATATTTCCCCAAGAGATACGGGTGGGAGACCGGGATAAAGAAATACTCACCGAGATCACTGATCGAGGAGAGATTCGGGATGAAGACTTCTCGGATGCCCAAACAGCCACTCCATCCCGCGTTAACGGATATGGCTCTCCCGGCGGCGGTGGTGTTGTGCCGCTTCAGGCTCGTACAGTAGTCCCAAGCGGTATTCGCCTCTAAATAATTCCTCATATTGTGGGTGACGTGGACTAATGCGCGTCACCCACTTTTGTGGACATCCTTGTACTGGCGGGTTAGGAATACTGTGTGCAGGCTGTGTAAGGGGCATGTATATTTTATGTTCTGCTCGAAAAGTAGCCACTAAACCTACACAGGCGTTTAAATACCGCTACCCTTAACACTATGAGCAGCAAAGCAACCGAAATCGCTAAAAACCTGCCGACCCTCGAACATCCGGACGGCAGCCCCATTCGTGCCCTAGTGGTCGATGATGAGGAGATGCTCAAAGAACTCGTCAGTATGGGACTGAAGATGATCGGGTGGGAGGTGCAGTCGGCTGGTGACGGACCCGCAGCCTTAGCTATTGCCCGCGACTGGCGCCCCGATGTGCTGGTGCTTGATATTATGATGCCCGGTTTCGACGGTCTGGAACTGTTGGACCGCATCCGGAAATTTTACCCCGAAGTGCCTTGCCTTTTCTTGACCGCGAAAGATTCGGTGGATAACCGCATCGAAGGGCTTGCCGCTGGTGCCGATGACTATGTGACCAAGCCGTTTTCGATGGAAGAGGTTATGATTCGTCTGCACAGGCTGGTGCAGCGCTCGGGTGTTGCCGCTATTGACGATGCCGAACTCGTTGTGGGGGATTTGGTGCTCAACCAAGATACCCGCGAAGTTACCCGTGGCGGTGAACCTATCGCTCTTACGGCAACCCAATTCGACCTGCTGCGTTATCTGATGGAAAATGCGAAGCGCGTGGTCTCTAAAAGCCAGATTTTGGATAACGTCTGGAATTACGATTTTGGTGGTCAGGCGAATATTGTGGAACTTTATATTTCGTATCTGCGGAAGAAAATTGATGTGGGTCGTGAACCTATGATCCATACGGTACGCGGTGCTGGCTATGTAATTCGACCGGCAGTTTAAGCCCCTAATTATGTAAAGCGCCTAGTCAAGGTGTATATATTCTTATATTCCGATTTAGTAATATATCCTGGAAGGGGTGAAGTCTGTGACCATTATGGAAGCTCCCAGTGTTCCCGAGACACAGCCCCCACAGGGTAGTCGAAAAAAACGGGATAAAACCGCTATACGCCCAATGCCGCATCTGCGCAGGCGGCTTATTCTTATTCTCGTTTCGGCTCTAGGAATTGCCTGTTTTATTACCAGTGTCTCAACCTATGCCACACTGCAGAACTCTCTGCGGGCGCAAATTGGCAGTACCCTCAAAGAAACTGCGAATCGCGCTGCCAATCCCAATAATTCTCCCAGCGGTCACGGTTTTGAATGCCTCGATAAATCTAATCCGAAAAACCCTCTTTATACGCCGGGTCAGGGTGCCGGAACCATTAATCTTTGCGTCGATCGACAGGGCGAGTACAAATTTTCGGGGTATTTGAGTGCCGACGGCAGCATCAAGGAGCTCAGTGACAAAGACCGCGCGACTCTGAATGCTCTTCGAGGCACTGCAAATCAAGATAGTCAGCTTACCGAAGTGGACCTTGACGTTGGTAAATACATGGTGAAGGTTTCTTCACCGGGGCCTTCTTCGGACGCGCTTATCACCGGTGTGCCGCTGGGGGCAATGTATCAGACCCTTACCATGCTCTCTATCACAATGGGTATTGGGTCGGTTGCCGTGATGATCGGTACCGGCTTTTTGGGTTCGTTCGTAATTCGCAGAACGATGAAGCCCCTAGAGCGTGTCTCCGGTGTGGCGACCGAGGTGGCGCGCCTCAACCTGGAATCTGACACTATTGCTCCCGAAGTGCGTGTGACCCCCAAAGACGCGAATCCCCGCACCGAAGTGGGGTCTGTAGGGTATGCGCTCAATCAGCTTCTTGATAACGTGAGTTCGGCTCTTGACGTGCGTGAACGTACCGAAAAACAGATACGTGCCTTCATTGCGGATGCATCCCACGAGCTGCGCACCCCGCTGGCCGCTATTAAGGGCTATTCCGATATGCTGCGGTGGACGGAACCTCTCGCCGACGGCGGGCAGTCCTCGCTTGCACGCATCGATTCGCAGACTGAACGAATGTCGCGTCTTGTGGAAGATCTGCTGTTGCTGGCGCGCCTGGACGAAGGGCGTGAACCGAAGTTTGAGAACATCGACCTAACCGAGCTGCTTGTCGAGAGCGTTTCGGATATGCAGGCGGCGGCACGCGACCATATCTGGCGCATGGATGTGCCGGATGAACCGGTTGAGATGATCGCGGACCGCTCGCAGATTCAGCAAGTTATTTTGAATCTGCTCTCTAATGCGCGCAAACATACGGACGAGGGTACGACCGTTATTGCCGGGCTGCGGGTATCTGCGGATCGGCGTGAAGCGCTTATGACCATTGTGGATAACGGTCCCGGAATTGACCCAGAGTTTGCGCCCAAGATTTTTGACCGATTCGCACGGGCAGACAAGGCGCGTTCGGGCTCTGACGGGACGACCGGCCTCGGGTTGGCAATCGTACAGGCGATCGTGCAGGCACACGGCGGGCTGATTTCTGTGCGAAGCCGCCCCGGACGAACCGAATTTTCGGTACGTCTTCCGCTTATGCGGCAGGGGGTTTCGGTCTCATAGAACGCTTGATTTGGGGCTTTCTGGCGAGCAGAGACTTTTTAAACAATATGCACTGAGTGCAGAAATATGTCTGAGCTCACACAAAAAATAGTTGCACTTGGTGCAATATTGCACTTAGTGTAATAACTGTGTGTATTGCCCAAAAGATTGTAGATAAACGCTCCGCGCGTAAAGCCGAGAACCGCATCGCCATTATGGATGCGGCAGAAAAACTCGTGCTCGCAGGCGGTCTTAAGGCGCTCACGGCGGATGCGCTCGCCAAAGAATCCGGTGTATCCAGGCGTACCATCTTCAACCATTTTTCCTCGGTTGAAGCCGCCGTCGTTGAACGCCTGAACGATTACCTGCGCCGTATTTTTGAAGTCATCCCCGACTTCTGCATCCCCAGAGGAGCGCATCCCGAGAGGGACATGCTCAACGGTGTGCGTGCAGCATTCACCACCGAACGCCTTGCCGAGCACGTAGAACCCCACGCTCGGCTGCTGTTCGCCCTTCACGACTACTCTCTCGATAATAAGTTCAATGAGTACAGCTCAACCTCCTATTTGAACTCCATTGAGATGGTCATTGACAAGCTGTGGCAGGAGCGGCAGGACATACCGCGGATGCGCATCGCAATCTTCGGGAACCTCATTGCTTCCGCTATCTGCGAGGGAATCGCGGCCTCCTTCTACGACGCCGAAGGTAACCCACAGCCGCCCGAAAATGCCGAAAAAATGCGGGAAAACATAGAACACTGCCTCGACTACGTCGAAGAGCTAATCGACGGCAAATACACATAGGCGCGGTAAATACGCACACCATACTCAACCGATACAGAGACATTTGAGGAGAACCATCGTGGCTAAGTGGCTATATTCCATAGGTAGCTTTGCCGCACGCAGGGCGTGGGCGGTTATTGCTATCTGGGTGCTTGTTATTGCCGGTGTTGCCGGTAGCTATAGCGCATTCCACGGGCAGCTGAAGACCACCTTCACGATGCCCGGAACCGAAACCCAGCGTCTTACCGACGAACTCTCTGCTCGGTATCCCGATGCTAACCGCGGTAACGGGCAGATTGTTGTAAAGACAGATAACGGGTCTGCAATCACCGAGGAACAGAAACAGGCCTTCATAACCACGCTGAACAGCCTCAAGGATGAGAACTCGGCTGTTGATGCCGTCAGCGATCCCTTCGCCACCGAACAGCAGATAGCCGACGGTAAAAAACAGCTCGAAGAAAGCAAACCTCAGCTCGACGCCGCACCGCAGCGCATTGAGGACGGCAAGAAACAGCTCGAAGAAGCCGGTAAACAGCTTAAAGACGGTAAAGAGCAGCTGGATGCTGCACAAAAACAACTCGATGAAGCCCGCGAACAAGCCAAAGCGGCCGGCGCTCTAGAGTCTATGCGTGAACAGCTCGGCTCCCAACAGGGGCAGTTGGACGGGCAACGCGCCAAACTGGAAGAGTCTCAGAAAGAATATGACGCTAAGTCTGCTGAACTTGCCGACGCTGAGAAAAAACTCCCCGAACAACAGTCGGAATACGCCCGCAAATCTGCGCTTTTGGAGCTGACAAGCGACTACCGAACGGTCTCTGAAGATAACTCGACCGCAATCGCCGGGGTTTTCTTCAAGACAAAGAGTGCAGAAACCCCTCAGGCTGATAAAGAAAAGCTCATGGAACACTTCAAGAGTGCCGATCTGAAGGGTTTGAAGGTCTATTTTGACCAGAATATCGCCGAATCTCCTAATGTGGGTATGGGTATTGGCGAGGTTATCGGTATTGTGGTGGCACTCATTACGCTTATCGTTATGCTCGGTACTCTTATTGCCGCCGGGCTGCCTATCATCATGGCGCTTGTGGGCGTGGTGATAGGTATTCTGGGAACCCTGTCGTTCTCATCCCTCATCGATATGAGCTCAACCACCTATATGCTGGGCATGATGCTTGGTCTTGCGGTGGGCATCGACTACTCACTGTTCATTCTCAACAGGCACCGGTCTAACCTGATGGACGGCATGCCGCTGCGAAAATCTATCGCGGTCGCTAACGGCACCAGCGGTAACGCGGTTCTCTTCGCCGGAACAACTGTGATTATCGCTTTGCTCGCTCTGAACGTGACAGGTATTCCCTTCCTGGGATACATGGGCGATGCGGCGGCACTGTGCGTCTTCGTGGCCGTGTTGATTTCGGTGACCTTGACCCCCGCTATGCTCTCGCTGATCGGCCGCAGGGTCATGTCGAAGAAAACGTGGGCATCTATCGATACTCCCGAAAAGATTGCAGCGCATCACGCCGAGCAGGAAAAGCGTGAGGCTACCCCGCACGGTTGGCTGCGCATCGTGCTCGCTAAACCTGTGGTTACCATTCTGCTCTGTGTGGCGGCACTGGGTGCTATCGCTATTCCCATGGGTCAGATGCGCATGGGTCTTCCTTCGGCAGAAAGCTCGCAGGTGGAAAGCACCGAGTACCAGGCCTACCAGATTGTTAAAGACAAGTTTGGTGAAGGCATGAGCGGTCCTGTGGTTGCAGTGGCACACACCCCTGCAGGTATGAGCGATGCGCAGGCCGAGCAGGCACAGCTCGATATCGCCCATGCGGTTGAGGCGAAAGACCCCGACAACGTAAAAACCGTAGTTCCCATCGGGCAAACCGACGATCACACCCTGCAGATTTTCCAGGTGATCCCCAAACACGGGTCTAGCTCGGTTGAAACCGTGAACCTGGTTGAGAAGCTGCGGCAGGTTGATGTTAACGTGCAGGGTACCGATGTGCGCCTGGGCGTGACCGGTCTGACCGGCGGCAATATCGACGTCTCCAATACGCTGGCGCAGAAACTGCCGCTGTATTTGGCGGTCGTCATGGGTCTGTCGTTTATCGTGCTGATTCTGGTGTTCCGTTCAATTCTGGTGCCGCTGGTTGCTTCGGTTGGGTTCCTCTTCTCGATTCTGGCCAGCTTCGGTGCCGTGGTTGCGGTCTACCAGATGGGCTTCATGGGATCCCTCTTCGGGGTGCACGATCCCGGTCCGATTCTGGCGTTCCTGCCTACCCTGATGATCGGTATTCTCTTCGGCCTGGCGATGGACTATCAGGTGTTCCTGGTCTCCGGCATGCGCGAAGCATATGTGCACGGTAAGGATGCGAAAACCGCCGTCGTCGCCGGGTACAACCATGCGGTGCGTGTGGTGGTTGCCGCGATGATCATCATGATCTCGGTGTTCGGCGGGTTCATCTTCGCCGAATCTTCAATGATTCGCCCCATCGGCTTCGGTCTGGCTTTCGGCGTGCTGGTTGATGCCTTCGTGGTTCGCATGACTATCACCCCCGCAGTTTTGACCCTGCTGGGCGATAAAGCATGGTGGATGCCGAAGTGGCTCGATAAGCTCGTTCCGAATATGGATGTGGAAGGGGCGACCCTTTTGGAAGAGCTGGAACACAAAGACTCGGATAAATCCGACGATGGTGATGAAGCGCCTAGCGAATCTGAGGCACCCGATGATTCCGAGCAGAAAGAAACCGAAACACAGGAATCTGAGACAGCACAGGAATCTGCGGCGAAAAAAGTGGCCGAGGTTGAGATTCCCTGGGCGAAGAAGAAAACTAAATAACCGCTAATACCGTATACCACGCGAGCAGGTCGTATTGTGCCGAGCAGGTAGGAAAATCCTACCTTGTCGGAGCAAAAAAAGACCTGCTCGCGCTTTTTAGGTGATGAGCGGCAGGCTACATAAACGTGCCCATTAACATCTTGGTACCTCAGTGGTCTAAGGTGAAAGTAGGGGATCGCCGCGAGAACACGAGTTCTCACCCCGAGCGCATCGAAGGGGCGCACCGCACGATGGCAGAAAGACGAACGCTCGCCGCATACTTGAACCGCATACCCGCGCCGCTGCTGGTTTTCTTAGGAGGAGGCATAGGTGCCTTCTGCCGCATCCACACACCCGGTGGCGTGCTTGCTGCGAACCTGATCGGATCCTTCACCCTGGGGCTTCTGACTGCGCTGTGGGCATCGCACGCCCGTATGCACGGTGAGGATGCTGTACGCTCGTTCCGCTTCTTATTCGGCGCTGGCATGATGGGCGGGTATACCACCTACTCGTCCATCGCGGCGGTGACCGCGCAGGCGGTATTCATTCATTACACGGTGCACGGGTGGTACGTTCTGCTCAGCCTTGCTGTGCTCTTTATCGGCGGTCTAGTGGCCGCAGCATCGGGTCTTTTTACAGGCGGAAAAATCGCTGCCCGCTGGGAGGCACGCCGTGCCAGTGCTCAAGAGGACTCATCATGTTCTCGCTAACGGTCTTTCTGCTCGGCGGTTTAGGGGCAATGACCAGGTATTTTCTCGACGTCAAAATGTCGCCCCGGCTGCGCACCGAACGCTCCATCATCAGCCCCGTATTCGTGATTAACCTGGTGGGGTCATTCCTCTACGGGCTGCTGATTATGCCGGTCGCTAACCCGAACGCGCTCGATATTCACTACGGCGCCTCCGGATCCGTTATCTTCTGGTGCACCGCCGTCACCACCGGTCTGCTCGGCGGGTTCACCACCTTCTCCACCGCGATGGTCGAAGCGCTTACGGCACGCCGCGAAGGCAAACGGGCCAAGTTCCTGATGCTCTGGCTCGTGCAGGTTATCGGGGCGGTTCTCGCGGCGCTCGCGGGCACGCTCTGCTTCGTCCTGCTGCTGGGGGACGACGTAGCCCCCATCATCCCCATCGATATTTTCTTCTAACCCGGATAGGTAGGGGCTGTCGGGCGCATCCGTGTGGGGTGCAGCACAGGTGAGGGGCGCATTCGGCGGCGTGTGAAGCTCCGGTTCTTTGATGTTGCCCCAATAGCTTTACACTGGTGGTAGGCGAGTTTTTACCACTCACGGCTTGCCTATGACGCTGTACATTATTGACGAGGAATGTGGATGAGGAAACTACTATCGGAGCAGATGGGGACGGTTAGTCTTGAAATCATCTGCGCTACCCTCGCTCTTTTTGCCCTTGGTTTTCTTCTGATGAGAACGCGCGCTCGCCGCGCGGGATCGTCGCTGACAGCCCGGCACTATATCATCACCGGCATATTTTCTCTGTTCTTGGCGGTGGTTTTGGTGCTGACCCTCACCCCCATAGGGGTGGGCGATGGAAAATGCCACTCAGAGCTATACTATCCACGCCTCTATGCTGGCTGGAGCTGGATCCAAGCATTCCAGATGCTGCAAACCCCAGGAACCGGCGGCGCAACCTCGCGGGCATTCGCCCAACTCTTCTTTAACATCGGCCTGTTTATTCCTATAGGGCTGTTTACCGCCGGATGCCTGCGCTGGGGTCTGCGCGCCTCAGCCTTGGCGGGTTTCGGGCTGTCTCTCTTCATCGAACTGAGCCAGCTGAGCGGCAACTGGGGCCTGGTGCCCTGCGCATACCGCACCTTTGACGTGGACGATATTATCAACAACACCGCCGGCGCCTTGATCGGTGCGCTCATTGTGCTTGTGTGGCGTCGGATCCGCCGTCGGATGCGCTACCGCCACCTGCCGGATCATATCGGGTAAAGATCGAGAACTCGGGAGCGAAAAGTTACAGTCGCTGAGGGACGTTATTCCGAGCGTGCGAGGCACCTAATAACGTTCCTCAGCGACTGTAACTTTTCGCTTCCGAACTTAACCTGAGCCTACTGCTGATAGGTTCGCTTCTCGATAATCGGGATGGAACCGGTAGCGGTGTAGGTTGCCGCAGCCCTCGCCGCCGTCGCCTGGGTGTCTTCGCCTTGCGGAATCACCTCTGCGCTGGGTGCGCGGTACAGGTGGCTATTTGCCCAATACGCGAACCCTAAAAGCGCGATGGCGCATGCCGACGAGATGACAACCCACACTGTGAACTCACTCTCGTAATAGAGTTTGAAGAACGCTCCTCCCATAAAACCGCCCACAAGCGGGGCAAAGACGGGAACCCACGAATAGAACCAGCGTGAGGTTCCTTTATTGTGAATGGGCAGCAGAGCGTGCATAATGCGCGGCCCCAGATCGCGCGCAGGGTTCAGGGCGTAACCGGTCTGCCCGCCTAGCCCGACCACGAGCACCGCCACCATAAAGCCGAAGGCGAGGGGTTTGAGCACATCGTTGAGGTTCAGGGAGAGTTCCACGCCGCCGGTGGTAATCGTGGGCTTGAAGTTCACGCCGGTGTACAGCGCCGAGAAGACGAGCATGAAAGTACCGATAATTTCGGAAAGCGCGTTCGTGAAGTAGTTGTGAATGGCTGGAACTGTGGAGAATACGCCGAGCTTAATTTTCTGATCGGCGGTGGCCTTCCAATGCGGCAGGTAGTTCAGGTACACCAGCCCCGCGCCTGCCATGGCTCCGAGAAGCTGGGCGATCACATACCCGGGGACCTTAGCCCAATCAAATTCGCCAAAAGCCGCCAAGCCTACAGAGACCGCGGGGTTCAGGTGCCCGCCGGAATACGGGTGTGAGGCGTAGACACCGAAGGCTACGGCAAAACCCCAGCCGAAGGCGATAGTGAAGAAGTTGTCGCCGTGCCCTTTGGAGCGTCGTAGCTCGACGGTGGCGATGGCGCCGCATCCGATAGTGCACATGATGAGTGTACCTAGGAATTCGGCGAGGTAGGGGCTGATGGTGCGCACGGAACCCTCCGCTTGTGTTTATGTTGGAATATTTGGTTTTATATGTGTTTCTATAAGACGTGATGAAGCTCGAAATAGCAATACTTTGGGATAAAGTAACCCAAAGACATAAGCGGTATTCGTGGGTTTGTGTGGAAAAGTGGGGCGTACATCACGTGTGAAAGTCCAGGGTTTGGAGGCGAATCACGCGTGTTTAAGCGGCACGGATGTTGATGCGGTTTTTGCGTGCCGATGCGGTGCTGGCTATAAGGGGTGGCTTAACCCGAGCATCAGGGGAAACTTGCTTGAGGGTGCCCGGGTCAGTTCATTACGGTGGCGTTGAAGGAGTATATGCAGATTGGAGTATTTACCATGAGTCAGCGACTTCCGGCAGAAGAACTACAAGGCATTCCCGGCGGTACTCTCATCACCGAAACCCCCGAAGAAGGACGGCAGCTGGCGATGCTCATCGCACGGCACACCATCCACCAGATTCAGCCTAACCCGGACGCTCTCAAAGCGGGACGCCCGGAATACGCGGTAGACCCGGACTCGCTGACAGCTGCGGCGCAGGTGGTAGCCATCGAGTTCCAGACCATCGCGGCAGCCAACAACTACTGGCGCTAACCCTCACCTAGATTTACCCGGTAAAAAGTGCCTTTATGTGAATAAAGCGGGTTTTTAACGCTTTATTCACATAAAGGTACTTTTTATGCGGGATGCTAGAGAATAGAAAATAAGGATGCACGGCACATGGAACCCTCTTCCATATTCGCGTCCTGACTAGCTATAAAAATCAGGAGAAACAGGTGAGCGCCACATATACCGCACGTCAGATCGTCTGGTCGAGCAAATCCCTAATACCCATGGCGCTCGCCATGATTGCCGCCGGATTTGATTTCTATGTGCCGGTCAGCGCGTTCTTCCTGGAAAGCCGTGGGTTATCGCTCACCGATATTTTCATGCTGGAAAGTGTTTTGGTCGCTAGTATTTTGGTGGCTGAAATTCCTGCCGGGATTATTGGCGACCGTTTCGACCGCCGGAGACTCGTAGGTGCCGGTTTTGTGTTCAACGCGATTGCTGAGATTCTTTTTGCAGCTGGCACAAATTTCTCCATTTATGCTCTTTCGTTTGTGATGAGTGGGCTGAGCATTGCCATGCTTACGGGGGTGCAAGACGCCTATATTTATGATTCCCTTGGGGATGATGCTGATGCGAAAGCGGTTGGCGCGTGGGGGCATCTTAGTGCCCTGATGCTCACCGCGGGGGTAACAGGTTCCGTGGTGGGTTCTGCGTTGGGGTCCGTCGATATTTCACTGCCCGCTCTGTTATCGGCGGCAATGGCTGTAGTTGCGGCAGTTTGTGTGGCGTTTTTGCCGCGGCAGAATCCGAAAACTCACGATAAACACCCTGAAACTTCGTGGGTTTCGCTAAAAATAGGCGTGAAACTACTTTTTACCTCACCGCTTCTGCTGTACGTTGCGGTAGGTTCGAGCGCATCCTTTGCACTTTTCAACGCGGTGTACACGCTGAACCAGCCGCTTTTTGCCGCACAAGATGTGCCTATTGCAACATGGGGCGTGATCGCTGGTACCGGTCAGCTCCTTGCGGCAGGGTATAACTATGCGGCGGGGCGTATCGAGAAGCGGGTAGGGCGCAAAACCGCGCTTCTGCTGGCCATGGGGTATGGTGCCGCGGGCTTCTGCCTGATGGCGGTGCCGCATGTCCTTGCCGTGGTATCCGGGTTCTTACTCGTGGTGGTGGGTATTCACGCACGCGGGCCGATCACCTCTGCTGTAACTAATAAACTGATTCCTGCACATCGCCGCGCCACAGTGCTGAACGTGGCAAGTTCTGTCGGGAGCCTCGTGGGTATTGTGGTGAACCCGCTCGTAGGTCTGGGTGCGGAAACGAGCACGCGCCTCACCGTGCTGGCGATCGGCGGTGTGTTGTTGGCACTAACCCTCACCTGGATTCCAATTGCTAATCGTTACTTGGGGGCAGATGAGGATGCTGACACGTCGGAAGCTCCCGTTTCGTAGGCTATTGCGCATGCGGCGAAATAACCCGCGAAATGCGCAATAACTCGCCGCATAGAAAAGCGGGGGAGGACCTACTGCGAGGCCCACCTCAGGATTGCCTCAAAGAAGCGCTCGCATTCGCGAAGCTGTTCCAGCTCAATCCATTCATTGGCGGAGTGTGCTTGGGCGATATCGCCGGGGCCGCATACCACGCTCTCAATACCCGCGCGCTGGAACTGCCCCGCCTCCGTACCGTAGGTGACCTTTTCGGGCGCCTCGTTCGTGCCCAAAAGCTCGTTCATGAGGGCTATGATGGGGGCGTCGTCTGCCGTTCCCAGACCGGGCACGGCGGCAAGAAGCTCATGTTTGATCTGAACACGCTCCTGCAAAACCCCCGAATGCGCACCGGAAAGCTCCTCTGCCTTCCGGGCGCGCGCCTTCAGATTCGGCAGGATCTTGTCGAAAAGCTCATCCTCAATCAACTCCACCACAGACTCGGTTGTCATTGAGGGCAGCGTGCGCAGATCATATTCAAGCTCGGCGTATTCGGCCACAATATTGTATTGCAGCCCCCCGCGCACAAAATTCACCCCGCCGGTCGCATAGGGAACCATGAACGCATCGTCAAAAGGCCCCTCAGACTGCCACGTGTCGGCGAGGCGAGAGAAGAAAGTAATGAACTCGCCAGCGGCATTGACCGCACTCACGCCGTGCGGCGCCAATGATGCATGCTTCGCCGTGCCGGTGATCTCCACGCGTCCACGATGCGCCCCCTTATGCGCAGAAATCACGCGCATACTCGACGGCTCACCCACGATCGCGAACTGAGGTCTGATATTGCGGTTCACAACATCTTCAAGCATGGTGGGTGCACCCACGCACCCGATTTCCTCGTCGTAGGAGAACGCGAAATGCAGCGGAACCCTCAGCTGCGCCCGCGCGACCTGCGGCAAGAGCCACAGTGCCACGCCTAGGAAGCCTTTCATATCGCATACGCCACGCCCGTAGGCACGCGAACCCTCAACCCGCAGCGTGAACGGATCGGAATCCCAGGTTTGCCCCTCGACCGGAACCACATCGGTGTGACCGGAAATCACGATGCCGCCCTCAGTCGAACCATCAGCAGCGGGCACGGTAACCCACAGGTTCGCGCGAGTCTGATCCGCGTTATAGGTGCGCTGCCCGGTGTACCCGTAGCGCGCGAATTCCGTCTCGATAAGCTCGATAACGCCCAGATTTGAGGTGCCCGAGATGCTGGGAATGGCAACTAGGCGGCGCATCCACTCCAAGGACTGAGGCTCTATAGGGATGTCGGATGCTGTGCCGCCGGCGTGCGCTGCGCTCTGGGCGGGGTCCTCGGTGCTCACGGATTCTCCTTCGATGCTGTGGCTCTGTGTGGGGTTATGTGGCTTACGTTCTCTTTAATACCTTAGCGCGTCTGCCGCCTCTATGGACCTGTGAATTGGCTTTCATGCATAGTAAAAAGGCTCTTGGGAGTGAATTAAAGCGGGTTTTCTAGCGCTTTAATTCACTCCCAAAAGCCTTGATGCAGCCATATGATGCAGTCTGCGGCAGGTTTAGATAGCGTAGTCTACGTTGGAATGCTTGCCAAGCGCATGGAAAGAACGCGAATGATAAACCAGGGGAGTGCCGCCCAAATCGTGACGAATAAATTCCTCAACCCTGGCGGTGAACACGAGAGCGGGGCCAGCCTCCACACGGCTGAGCGGGGTGGCACGCAGCACGCGCCGTACCCCATGCACGAGCGGCTCGCCGCTGGAGAGGAACTCCCATGAAGACTTATCCGCAAAACGGGGGTAGCCGTGGGTGGCAAAATTCTTGGCGAGCTGCACATTCTCGGCGTCAAGCATATGGATGAGGAATGAGGGAGCGGCCGCGATCTTACCGGCAGATCCGCTGTCTGCCTTGAGGGAAAACGCTACAATCGCGGGTTCGGCGGCGACCGAGGTGAGTGAGGATGCGGTAAAACCCGCGGGCTCGCCAGCATCATCGGTGGCGGTAATAACGGCAACTCCGGCAGGATGATGCCCGAATGCTTGCTTGAAAAGCTCTGATGTTTCTGATTCTAGAGGCTCAGCCATAGTTAAGACCTTTCTCATGCTGCATCGTCAGTGAATGTGGGGCAAACTATCTTTAGAGTAAAACGCCGCCGCCGCTAGCACACGTTTATTGCTCAATATTTCTCTGACAGGGCTTTTATGACGGGCACCAAGCAACATTACGTAATAAAACCTGGGATTTGGCAGGTTCTTGTGTCGAATGCGTCCACAGTACAACGGGTGGAAGGCTCCATGACCGAAAGCAAACCTGCCCCGGAATTTGTGATGCACCAGGTTCCGGTATTTGACACGCACAAAGACCATCGAGTTCCGGGGATAACCCGCGCAAAACATTTGGAAAGGCTCTCTCAGCGAATCGTATACCGCTGATACCTTGCGGAAACCTATGAATCGCCACACAGACATGCATAAAAAGGCGTGAAAAATTGTACTCAGACGTATTGCCACTACTATGGAAACTAAAGGTTTACATCGCAACACATATAAAACGTACACAAGCACAAGCAGCATACGGCACACTTGAGCCCGCCACGGCAAAACATAGTCACAAGGAGATAACCGCATGGAAACGACCTGGGCTTCGCTCACTATCCCGTTGATAGTGGGTGCTCTGATAATCCTTATTCCGGGTCTTATCGTTGCTTTGGCTATGCGGCAGCGCGGTGTGGAGGCGTTAGGTCTTGCCGCCCCTATTTCCGTGGGTATATTTGGGGTGAGCGCGATTTTTGCCTCCAAAGTGGGGGTACGTTTTTCATTCCTGATTCCGTTCGCTTTCGCGGTTATTCTCGCCGGTCTGGGGTATTTGATCTGTCGCCTGCTTGGCAGTCGAGGCTGGCTGGATTTTCCCGCCCCGCAGAAACGGCGCGATCAGCAGGAAAACACCGCAATTGTGCGTTCTGGCTGGTTTACCCCGCAGACTCTTGCAGCGGGGCTTAGCGTTCTCGTTGGCTTTATCTTGCTGTACATCAGCATTGCCCGCGCTATCGGACGTCCCGAATATATTTCGCAAACCTATGACGTCAACTTTCACCTCAACGCCATTCGCTATATGGCAGATACGGGTGATGCTTCCTCGCTGACCATCGCAAATATGACCTCGGGCGGGGAAGCACCGACCTTCTATCCCGCCGTTTGGCATGGTATTGCCACGGTTATTTACCAGGTAACGGGCATAAGCGTACCCGCCACAGCAAACCTTATGAGCGTTTTGGTGGGGGCGGTAATCTGGCCGCTGTCGGTCATGTATCTGGTGCGTTCCACAATGCGCGCCAGCATTCCGGCCCTGCTCAGCGTGGGTGTTATTTCGGCATCGTTCACGGCGTTCCCCATGCTGCTCATCAACTTCGGTGTGCTTTACCCCAATAGCTTGGGTCTTGCGCTTCTTCCCACCGTGCTGGGCTTGTTCGCCCAGCTTCTGCGCACGGTACAGGCGCGCCGCATCGAGACGGTTCCGGCGCTGTACATGGGCTTTTTCATGGCGCTGGGGCTCGCATTGGCGCATCCTAACGTCTTGATGACTATGCTCGCGCTCGCTCTGCCTATTATTTTGGTGCGTGCGGCGCTTCAGATTCGTGCGGCGTGGCGCGGCGAACTCAAACCGCTTGTCTGCGTTATACAGTTAGTTCTCTTGGCGATATACCCGATTACCCTAAATATCCTGTGGGGTATCGTTCGTCCGCCTCGCGAGGCGGGCGGTTGGGAACCCACGCAATGGGACAGCACGGCCGTGGGTGAAGCTCTCCTGAACGGTCAAATGAGTAATGGTTTGCTCTGGACCGTTTCCGTGCTTGCTTTTATGGGCGCATACTATCTGCTGCGTACCCGAAGCATCGGCGTTTGGCTGCTGCTCAGCTGGGTGTATGTGATGTACTTCTATGTTGCCGCCCGGTGGATGGTCTGGGACGACGGGCGCGACTGGGTTTTGGGCGTGTGGTACCACGATCCGTTCCGCCTGGCCGCGAATGTGCCAATTCTGGCGGCTCCGATGGCCGTTGTTGGTGTGCACGCCGCGTATCAGTGGCTTAAGGCGTTGATTGCGGTTCTGGGCGAGCGCATCACACCACTTAAAGAACACGGCGGAATTATATCCCTGGCGCTGGCAGTTATTCTCTTGATTCCGCTGGGTATCAACCTGCAGACAGATCCTAATATCCAGGGTTATATTAAAGGCACCCAGGAACGGTATCTTCCCAAGTCAGACGCCTTACTCCTCTCGGCCGATGAACGTGACGTGATTGAGCATCTGCATGATTACGTGCCAACTGGAGAAACCGTAATTGTGCAGCCCTGGACCGGCAGCGCAGTGACGTATGCGCTCACCGGATATAAGGTGACGGCTGCGCATCCTCTGTACACGGCTACCCCCGATGCCCGTGAGATCTATCAGCACCTCAACGAGGCCGCCGATAACCCTGCCGTATGCTCTGCGGTGCAAAATTCAAAGGCATACTATTACCTGGACTTTAAGGGACGGGAGATTAACGAAGAGATTCGTGGAGATCATCGTTCCCAGTACCCCGGTCTGGAAAATCTGCAGCAGAAAGGCGTCGCGGAGCCTGTGTACTCCAAAGGCGAGGCAACTCTTTACCGCATTACGGCTTGTGGTACCCCTCAGTAATGAGCGGTATTCCCTGTTGAGAACATACATACACTGTGGCAGCGGCGGCTGTCACGGGTATTTCAATGCTCTCTGCCTTTGACTGATAGACTGAGTACAGTCATAACACGTGTATTCCAGTATCACCGAGAGGAATCCCCTACGCATGAGTTCAGAGAGTTCGCAGCCGATGCCGCGCACACTCGTCATTATGCCTGCGTGGAATGAGGAAGAGGTTATCGGTAACACTATCACTGAGCTCTTACAGAGGGTTCCCGAGGTAGATCTGGTTGTGGTGAACGACGGTTCCACGGATCATACCTCAGAAATCGCGCGCAGAGCCGGTGCTTTTGTGATCGATCTGCCCTACAACATGGGGGTAGGGGCGGCAATGCGCACCGGGTATAAATATGCTCGCCGCGCCGACTACGATTATGCGATGCAGGTGGATTCCGACGGTCAGCATGATCCTATGTGCATTCCAGATTTGATTGCGCACGCGCAGGACTGCGATATTGTTATTGGCTCCCGATTTGCGGGCTCGGGCGAATACAACGTATCTGGCCCTCGAAAATGGGCGATGAGCCTGCTTTCACACCTTTTCACCCGCGCCGCGAAAACCCCTTTCACCGATGTGACGAGCGGCTTCAAAATCGCCAACCGCAGAGGTATCAAGTTCTACTGTAAATTCCTGCCCGCTGAGTATTTAGGCGATACCATCGACGTTACCGCTATGGCTATTCGACAGGGTCTGCGTGTGAAGCAGACCCCCGTGAGAATGCGCGAGCGTCAAGGCGGAACACCTTCCTCCGGTCCGGTGAAATCGGCGGTTTATCTTGTTCGTTCACTTTTTGCCTACTGGATTTCGATGAACCGTAAAAAGACTGATAGGAAGGATCAGCATGAGCGCTAGTATATTCTTCCTTATCGTTGCGCTGTGTATTTGTACGCTCGTTATTATTCAGGTGCGCAACCTGAAGATGAAAGAAAAATACGCGGCCCTGTGGCTGGGCGTCGGTGCCGCCATTATTGTGCTGGGAATATTCCCCGGTTTGCTGGACGGTATTACCGAATTTGTGGGTTTAACGCTGCCGGTTAACCTGCTCTTCCTGCTCTCTATCGTGCTGTTGATGTCCGTATGCCTGCACCTCACCTTAGAGGTCTCCAGGCTTTCGGAGAAGACGCGCATCCTTGCCGAAGAAGTGGCTATCTTGCGGGCGCTTCACGAGCAGCCCGGTGGTGCGCCAGCGCATCGCACCCCGCAAGATCCCGATCAAGACCCCCAAGACTCAACCTCTGGAGCTGAACACGATGACCGTTGATATCCTCTTCCCCTACTACGGCGATGTTTCAATGATGAAGCAGGCTGTGCTCTCTATCGTGCGGCAGACCAACCCCGACTGGCGCCTGATTGTAGTGGATGACGGCTACCCGGATGAGTCTATCCCCGGCTGGTTTGCCTCGCTGAACGATGAGCGTATCACCTATATGCGCAATGAAACGAACCTGGGCGCAAACGCCAACTACCGTAAGTGTCTGACCTTCGTAGAGAACGATCTCGTAACCGTTATGGGCGCGGATGACGTGATGCTCCCCAACTATGTGCAGTGGCTGGTAGACTCCGCCTCCGCCCACCCAGAAGCCAGTATTTTCCAGCCCGGTGTGGTGGTTATTGACGAAAATAATGCGCTGTCTAATACCCTTGTGGAGCGCACGAAAGAACACTACCGTCCTGCGGCTGAGGCGGTTCTTCAGGGTGAAGAGCTCGCGGTTTCTCTGCTGCGCGGCGCCTGGTTCTATTTCCCCTCGCTCGGTTGGCGTGCTGAGGCTATCGTAGATACCGGATTCCGTGAAGGCCTTAACGTTATCCAAGATATGGCGCTTATCCTCGATATTACGATGCGCGGCGGCGCCCTCTACTACGATCCGCAGGTAGCCTTCATGTACCGTCGTCACGGTGGTTCCGACTCATCATGGCGTGCACTGGAAGGCACCCGCTTTGAAGAGGAACGCGGCTACTACAAGACGATGGCCGCCGAGATGGACGAGCTCGGGTGGAAGAAGGCTGCGCGGGTGGCGCGCATCCGCTTCTCATCCCGTGCTCACGCGCTGACGCTGCTTCCGAAGGCGGCCCTGGCGAAGAAATGGCAGGGCGTGAAGAACCTTGCCGTTCATGTGGTGAAGTAAGGTCCAATGGCTGGCGCGAAGAACACACCCCAGGATGACCCCGCCCCAGAGAACATAATCCCCGAGAATACGGATCAGCAGGGCACAGCCGGCGGGACTATCAGTCGGTATCAATCTATGGCGCTTTTAGCGTCCTCGGTGCTGACGGCGCTGGCGACTTTAGGCACTACCGTTATCGCCAATCATGCGCTCGGCGGTATCCAGATGAAAGAGTTTCTGCTGTTCTGGGGTGCACTCTTCGCGGTAACCGGTATTATTACGGGCATTCAGCCAGAGGTAACGCGTGCGGTCGGCGCAGCACGGCGTGACGGCGTGTACCGGGTGCGCGTGGTATATGTTGCCGGTGCTTTCGGCCTGTTAGCGGGGCTTCTCGTGGTGCTCACCTCCCCGTTGTGGGCGCACGATCAAATTCCTACGAATACCCCGTGGGCGGTAGGATCCATTGCCGCTGGTGTAGCCTTTTACGCATTGCAGGCGACCATGAGCGGTGCCAGTGCTGGGCGCGACAGCTGGTATCTCTTCGCCGGGATCGGCGCCCTAGAATCGGCGGGTCGTCTTGTACTGATGATCGCCGCAGCATTCGCGGTTCCCACGCTCACGGGTCTGGAAGTCGCCACCGTAACCCCTATGGCGTTGTGGATACTTCTTGCTCTCTTTCTTCCCGGCGGGCGTAAAGCCTGGGCGGCACGCGCCGATATTGAGGTCAAACAGCTCAGCATGAACCTGATCTGGTCGTTCCTGTCCTCGGCATCCGCCGCTGTGATTATGATGGGTTTTCCCAATATTTTGGACGGCAGCGAGCCGAACCAGAGTGAACACACCAAACTCGTTATGGGTGCGCTCTTTTTGGCGATTTCGATTACGCGCTCGCCGATTATGATTCCCCTGCAGGCGTTTCAGGGGGTGGCTGTTTCGGCGTTCTTGAAGCAGCAGCATCGCCCGTTGGCGGCTTTTCTAAAGCCTGCTGTGGCGGTGCTGGGGCTCGGGGCTTTCGGTGCTGGTGCCGCATACCTGGTAGCTCCTATGCTTTTTAGGCTGATTTACCCGCCGGAAGCTAATCAGAATGATGCCTATGCCGAAGTTATCACCGGTACAGTCATGGCGGTATTGGTTTTTGCCTCCGCCGTGCTGGCGCTAATTTCCCTGTCGGGGAATATGGTGTTGGCTATTGGGCGCCATCGTGCGTATGTAACGGGGTGGGCAACCGCCGCCGTGGTAGTTATCGCGGTAGCGTTTTTAACTCCTCTTCCGGTGGTGGGGCGAGCCCTAGTTGCGCTCTATGCGGGTCCTATCTGCGGGTTCGTGGTGCATCTGGCAGCGATGAGGATTCACGCCCGTTCCGCGCAGGCGCTCAGTGAGGGCGAGGCTTTACGGGAAATGCTGGTTGAGAATACAGCACGAGGCGAAACCCACTAATACGTATAGAAAAGGGGCGGCTAAGATAAGCCGCCCCTTGACGCTTTTATGAGAACTGTATGGGATGCCCCAGAGGATGCGGTATCTGAGCCACTGCGGGCTCATCCGCCTGTGATGCGGGCGTATCTGATGTACTGTGCGTGGTCGGCGGGGATGGTTCCCTGCGTTTGCTGCCCGTTACAATGGGATGCCGTGCCAGGTTCATCGCGGGTTTTTCGATAAACATCCAGGAAAGCCAGGCAATGCCGAAGGTGAGTATCAGATCCAAGAAAATATTGGCCGCTAAGCCCAGGGATATAGACCCGAGCATCACCAGAATTTGTTGTACTGGCCACGCATACACATATACGCCGTAGGAAATGTCATTGGTGCGCGCCCACGAAACGTTGATGGAGCATCCTAAACCAATGATTCCGTAGGCGAGAATAAGCTGGGTCCACTGCAAAACATTCGCATGCGGTACCAGCCAGGTGAAATACACTCCGGCTGCAACGCACAGAACCGACAGCATCGGGTAAACCCTGATTTTGCGGCTCAGCAGATAAAGTAGGGAACCCGCAAAGAAAAGCGGGTACATACGTGCCGAAGCGTTGAGGTCGCGCGGATGAAGCCCGAATGCCTGACTCATAAAGTCGTACCCCAGATATTGGTTACACAGGTAGTAGCTCAGGCTTATGAGGTATGACAGCGGAATAAAGATTTTCAGATTCTTTCGAATCAAGGGCAGGTAAAAGAGCGGAAGCAATAGGAGGTAGCAGAAGAATTCATATTCTAGGCTCCAGACAGACCCATTCCATGAAGGAAATTCCAGAGGAACGTCAATGGGCCCGCCAAAGAGCGGGTACTGAAGCGCCATCAGATCGTAATTGCTGCGAATGTAGTGAAGAGCATCTGCCCAGTCCCACCCCGTTGCGGTGTGCCCTGTTATGACCGAGATCGGACCGCCAAGAGCAACCACAAAAAGAATAGAAACCCAATAACCGGGAAAAATACGGAGCACACGTTTAACAAGATAAGAACCTGCCCCGCTGCGGTAGGCGCTATGCGCAATCAGAAAACCTGAAATGCAGAAAAATGCATTAACCGCGTAGTCACCAAATACATAAAAGTTATGCATAAGAGGATGCTCATCTACTTTGGCGCCCATGACAAGGTAGGGTGTATGGGAGAAAATCACGCAAGAAGCGAGAATAAGTCTTAAAAAATTGAGTGAATTGGCACGCTCAAATACCCCTTCATAAAGCGTAGGGTATCTCTGTATATTGTTATGCAGCACGCGGTTGCTCCTGAGTTATTAGACGATCTACAGTGACCATCAGTGAGTGACATAAACTATCTAAATTCTACCTGAACAGTGTGCTTTACATGATCTTATTTAACGGTAGAAATTTAACAGTCTTTCTCGGTGAACTCGCTTATATATTGAGGGCGAGTTTATGCTTCCACAAATTTCGCAGCGTTGCGTCAATATACTGTGGGTAAACCCCTCAGACGATTTCTCGGAGTAAAACTTATTAGGGCAGAATCCAGCGGCGTACCGGAGGAATGAGCCGCAGCATCCACACAATCACGGCGGATAAAGCCCACACGAAGAGTGCATAGGGAACTTCCCACTGCACTTTAGTCAGAGAGAAGTTTACCGCCTGTAGAATTTGGATGATAAGAAGATGTACCAGATAAACCCCGAACGTGAGTGCCGCAAGGCGTTTTAGAATATTCTGCACTGTGGGCGATGCTTGACCAATGCGTGAATACTTGCAGAACACCAAGACTGCGCTTGCCCATAAAATTGCTGGAACTGCAAGGTATCCGTGTACCAGAGGCACGAACGTTGGGCGATGCTCAATTAAATAAGCACTGCCAAAGATAAATCCTCCTAATCCCACGATGCCCAACAGATAAATAACGATGCGCCACGCACGAGAAAACTCGGTATTGGCAAGTGCATACCCAAGAAGACAGAACCCAAGATACCCGGTGATGGGTGCAACAAACTCGGGTAGGACGTGAGGGTAGATCAGGTGGATTGCTTGGGTGATAATCGGTAGAAAAAGCCCGAGCGCCGCCATAAGCCAGAAGAATCCGGTGCGTGCCGTGGTAGCTTGTTCCGTCTGAGCACCACGTATGGCGTAAGAGAAAATCGGAAGCACTAGATAGACGCCGACTAATGCCTCAAGGTACCAGAAGGTGGCTGCCTCGCTACTGGGGGCTACTAATGTTCGCAGAATTTCGTGAACTCCGGGAAACGGAGTAGAACCCGTCCACATATGAACGAAAAGATAGACCTGTGCCCATAAGATCATGGGAATCAGAATTTTGGTAAAACGTTTGCGATAGAACTTTCCTATAGACTCGCGGCGAGTAAAATCCAAGAGATTAATACCGGTCGCCATAAAGAACAGTGGAACTGCCGCAACCCCGAAGCCAGATAGGATATTTTCAACCCACCACGCCGAAGATGACGGATTATCCGGGCTAATAAAACGCACATGCAGGAG
Source organism: Rothia sp. HMSC036D11 (assembly GCF_001814205.1). NCBI lineage: Bacteria > Bacillati > Actinomycetota > Actinomycetes > Micrococcales > Micrococcaceae > Rothia > Rothia sp. HMSC036D11. The sequence goes on along the minus strand of NZ_KV815274.1, from coordinate 990 downwards.
TACCACCCACATGATTGCCATCGAATTGATGAGGTCAAGGTACACACGGCGCTGCTTTGAGGATTTTGTTCCCTTAAGGTGAAGGGAATTATCGCGTGTGGAGCCTACCATACCAACCCTTTGTGTTCTATGACTGCTGTTTATGCTTATAGATACGTGACAGTACCAAAATTCATATTCTACATTTTATAAGTACGCTTTATATATATTCCGTATAAAACACGGTAGAGTTTTGGGGAAGTTTTAAGAAGTACTCCCGCTGCTCCAAAGACTCGATTGGTGCGAAGCGCTGTGAGCGCTTGTGCATAGGTGAAGCCTTTGCGGCATTCACGTAGTGTCTCTCGCGCACTATGACCGCCGACCACTAGCGCTTGCTGGGCGTTGTTAAGAAACGCAAGAACTCGCGCGACGGTTAGGGCTTTTTGCGCATCGGGCTCACTGCGGCGCTCTCCGAGAGCTTCCTCAAAATATGCGATAAGACGGTGTGTTTCTTCTACCGGGGTGATGCGACTCCACGTCAGACTGTCTGGAGTTACGGAGTAGCTGTAGAGAGGATCGTCTATTACTGATACGCTCTGTGCCGCCAAGTAGCACTTGAGGAGAGCACATTCATCTTCGGCACGCTCAATATCGGGGTAACGAACATCGTTGAAAAGAGAACGGCGAATGATTTTATCCCAAGCATAGGGGGAAAGTTCATCTTGCAGAAGCTCGTAAGCTGCTTGTTCACCGGTGCGTATACCCGGTGTACCCTTGAGTCGTTTAGTCTTGTGCCCCCGCGTATCTACCATGTTATGAGCACAATTCACCACGTCTGCCCCGGTAAGCTCGGCCTGCTGATGTAGCCGTTCCAAAAAGGTAGGTTCGAGGGCATCATCAGAATCGGGGAAAACTACCCATTCACCCCGTGCATGTTCAAGTCCCTGATTACGCATAGCAGAGAGGCCTTTATTTTCGGGGTTGTTGAAGATGTGGATGCGGGTGTCGGGG
>NZ_KV815273.1:0-1516 GCF_001814205.1 Rothia sp. HMSC036D11 | reverse complement strand
GCGGGGTCAGCGGAATGACCCCTCCCCCGCCGGGACCATCACCTCCACCAATCAGTAAATCTGGTTGAGGAGGAACGTAAATATACCGTTCTTTATCTACCGAAGATACCTCGCTCTTACGTGATGACGATTCCCGATATACTTTGCCGTCCGGTGTGCTGTATACAGTTTCATAGGCGTTTTGAGTACGCCAGGTGCCATCAGATTTTACTTCTTCTGTTCGGTCTCGGTCTTTTCTCTGCCAACTTCCGTCAGGGTTTACGTGAATAATTTCTTCCCCGTCGCTGCGTGTATTATTTTTGATTTCCCATGAGCCGTCAGCATACAACACAGTAGTTTTATCATAATTACCGGAGTTATCAGAATCTTTCTGCGTCCACGTGCCGTCTGCTGCAACATGTATTGTCGTGTCGCCATCGCGCGATTCCCAGCTCCACGAACCATCCGGATTGACCTTAGCCATACCGAAGAAGGGGTCTTTTTCTGAACGTGGTCGGGGTTTGCCCGCTTTATTCTCATCCGTCAGGAGTATGCCCTCAAGTTCGGCGGTAGCATGCTTATACTCATCGGTTCCAGGAACAGCCTCTTTAACAGGCATTCCCAAAGGCAGAGCCGTACGCGGTTTCAGGGGAATAACACCATTTTGAGGAATATATAACCCCATATCGTACATACTATTCATGTATTCCCTAGGAGTTGTAACCCCACTCTGCGCCCCACGTGTGATAGATTTTTCCTCCCCGGTTTCTGTATTCTTTTCCACGGCTGTACCGTCAGGGTTTCCCGTGATGACCTTATTATTCGAGTATCCGCTAGACTTCCACGTGCCATCAGCATGTGCCTCAACGTTTTCTGGGGAAGATGAATCGCTCTTACGCTCGACACTCCACGTGCCGTCAGCATTAACGCGAGTTTTTGTCTGTGAAGAAGAAACTTTTTCAATCCTCTCCCAAGATCCATCTGCGTTAATCGTCATTTCGTGATATATGTCAGACCCTGTTCCACGCTTCACATGGAATGTGCCATCGACATTAACTACAACTGATAATTTATCCTGACCGCTGCCTTCTTCAACAGTCCACGAACCGTCGTCCTTGAGTTTTACATTCTTTCCCAACGAGCTCTGAGACTTCTGTTCAGCGCGCGGGCGGGGTTTACCAGCCTTATTATCGTCAGTAAGACCCACAATCTGTTTCTCATGACTCTGTTCTTCATTCTTCTGTTTCTCCTCTGTTGGGTTCGTCGTGGGGGAAGCGGAAGAAGACTCGGGTGAGACAGAAGATGATGCAGAGGAAGATATAGAGGAGACAGGGGAAGATCCCTCAGATTTACTCGGCTGAGCTCGTTCCACAGTCATACAGGCGCTGAGCGCGAGCATGAGGGCGCATCCAGTGGAAAGAGGAACGACGATGCGGGTGAACTTAGTGTTTTTCATCGAAAATTTCCTTAAGACACAGCTTGCTGACCGGGTTGAAGAGGCTTACGCGGGGTCAGCGGAATGACCCCTCCCCCGCCG
>NZ_KV815272.1:176460-212173 GCF_001814205.1 Rothia sp. HMSC036D11 | reverse complement strand
TGGGGAGCTTTCGCCCATGCTTTTTTGTGTTTAACGGTGGTTTTACCAAACAACCCAACCCGGTAGCAGCATCCCCTTGACCATAAGTGCGGTTTGGGCCTGGTAGGCTATACCGGGACAGCCTTAACCACTCAACTAGTGGTTAACTCCGGTACAACACCCAAGAATGGGTCTCAAAACCTCCGCTACCGATGCCCTACCTCTGACGGACCTCTGAAGGAAAACGGGTACCACCAGCGTAGGAAAACCCGATAACGATGCACCAACTGCGGGGTCTCAACAACCATTCAACACCTCAAATTCACCCAACGGAATTAGCTATGCTTTTATCGCCTGAAATACCAGCATTAGCTTTCAACACGCAAAGCCCCGTAAAAGTACCCGCCAATTCCAGCTGTATATGTAAGCCGATACTGGGACGTCATGTATTCATAACTCCCGTTCACCCTGCTGCGAGGTGCAGCTCGACGGGATCTACTTTGGTGCAGATTATGGCATATATCGCCATAGCCGCGTCGTTCTTATATCGTCTATGCAAACAGAAAATTGGGTTACGGAATAGAATGTTGCCTGTTCTAATGTTCCTAACCTGAATTGTGGGTGGGGCTAAGCCGTATTCTGAAGCTCTTACACCGTATCCCTTACCCACTAAAACCCTAAGCAAGACTGAAGTGTAGAGCATGATTACTCGAACAGCTATAGCGGTTCTGGAGGTTTTGACGGTGCCGATACTCTGCTAGAAGCTCGCTGAGGAACACTGCTTGCGGCGTGTGTAGCCATAAAGTACTGCGAGGCTTGTCCACTAGTACTGTCCACTAGCAGGGTGCTCGTGAAGAAGAACAGCTGGATCACAACGTAGATAACTGCTAAGTGCACAGAGGAGTGATTACAGGATAAAGGAGATAGGCGATGTCCCAAGGCGCCCGTGATAAGGCCCGTCAAATTGTGGCTAAGCAAGTAAGATACTGTCAGCATTAGACATTGACATCGCCGATAAAACTAAGCTGATTGTAGTAGAGCCATCGCATGCTAGTATCCCCTGGAATCTTAGGGCGAAACTCGTTGGTTAAAGCTGTTCTAGTAAATATGGGGTTTATTGCTAATCTCGACTTCTGACTCGGTCTGCGGTCGAAGCTGTCCTACGATCTTTCCTTGGTAGCGCAGTCTTGCAGTATGAGGGTCTTATCCGTGGAACTTATGAGCTATAAACGGGGGGCTCTGGAAAGGTATGGTTTACATACATACATGTCACCCAGAGAATAGAGGAACGAGGCAACTTATAAGGCACCAAGTCTCTTTTGCTCATACCGCTAGGTTTATCCTGAGATGCTATCCCGCAGAATAACGAGTCTTATAATGGTACGCGCGGCTTATATAGCCAGCGCAGGTGACTGTGGTTGCCCCGTAAAATAAGCTGTGAGCGTGAGAACGCGACACAAAGTGTAGAAAACCTGGCCATGACTGGCAGCTACCACCAACCTTCGGTAGGCTAGAACGGGTTAGCGGTAGGCGCATCCACCGCGTCGATCACAAGATAAAGGAGCAGGCAATGTCCCAGGACGCCCGCGAGAAGGCCCGCCAAATTGCGGCTAAACAATCAAAGCGCGGCAATGTAGCGACGAACCGTCGATGGATACAACTTACCGTACTCGGCGTAGTCGTTGTTATTGTTTTCGTTATTGGCTTTGTTTATATCAACGGTCAGAACAATAAAGTACCCGAATCGGGTCCTGTGCCTGCGAGTTCGAATGAGTACGGCGGAATTGTGCTGACTAAGGACGGAATCGTCCAAAACTCCTCAACACGAGACACCCGTAACTATAAGGAACTAGGGGACTCTAACGCCTCCTACACTCCCTCGGTGAACGGTACCCCGCAGGCGGGCAAGAAACTGCCGCTCGGCATTCAGTCGGCAGATGAAGCCTCTAAGAACGGTAAACCGGTGCGCGTGACGATCTTCCAGGACTACAATTGCGTGCACTGCCATGAGTTTGAGGATCAGTACGGCGAGGAACTGAAGAAACAGGTTCAAGAGGGCAATATCGAACTCGAAATCCGTAACCTGACCTTCCTCGATCAGAATTCACCCACCCAGTACTCGGCACGTACCGCTAATGCCGCATACGCCGTTGCTAACCAGGTGAGTGCAGATAAATTCTTGGACTTCCAGAAAGAACTGTTTAGTCACCAGGGAACCGGCGACCTGAACAACCAGCAGATCGCCGATATAGCATCTAAATACGGTGCAAATATCGGTTCGGATATGAACGATAACAAGTGGCGTTCTCTTGTGGATGTCGTGACCGCAGAATCCTCGAAGAACGACATTGGGGGCACCCCGACCGTTTTTGTGGATGGTGAACAGTACACCAGCAATGACTTCACTGGCTTCCTGCAGGGGAAGATCGACGCCAAGAAGAATAACAATAACCCGCAGCAGTAATATAAATGGATTCGCCCGCAAGCGCTAAGCCTGCGGGCGAATCCTTTCTATGTGCTTTAGCCTCAAAGGATACTGACACAATAGTCTAAGATTCCAATGCATGATTCTGCATGAGAGGGAATCTCTGTTAAGGCTTATCAACCGTCTAACATTTTCTGAGCCGTATGAACATAGTTCGAAATCTAAAAGACTCAAAAAGTATAGTGATACGGGAAAATAGCGTTTAAGCAGACACATATAAAAACAGTGAACACGATAAACTTTCATAACATCCACTTTTGAATTAGCATCCCTGTGCGTTTGCTGTACACTAGAAGACGTTGCCTCCTTAGCTCAGCTGGCCAGAGCATCGGTCTTGTAAACCGAGGGTCACCGGTTCGAATCCGGTAGGGGGCTCCACGAAAGTCCTGATTCATGCGTTACGCAGCTGATGCGTTGAATCGGGACTTTCCCCTTACAGGTCGTTAGCATTATATGAGACCACACACCGATTTACAGAGCAGCACAGGACACGCGATATTATGGCAGCAGGTCAACCCGCAATGCATCAGCAAGCGGCGCAAACCCCGACTGTATCATCACCCTCAAACTCTTACCCCCTCGAAAACTTTATTGAAACTCGGGGATTCCGCCCCGAAATTCAGGGTCTGCGTGCATTCGCAGTACTCCTGGTAGTGCTATACCATGTCTGGTTTGGTAGGGTATCCGGCGGCGTGGACGTCTTTTTATTCATCTCGGCGTTCCTGCTCTCACTCTCGAATATGCGCAAAATCAACGAGGGCAGGCCGCTTAACCTATTCACATACTGGCTACACGTGTTCCAACGCTTGCTTCCGGTAGCGACCGTAACCATTGCGGGAACGACCATCGCATCATTTTTTATCCTATCGCCAAGCCGCTGGGCCGATATGCTCGCGGATGCGAAGGGATCCCTCTTTTACTACCAGAACTGGCATCTTGCTTTTAACTCGGTAGATTACTATGCGCAAAACGCGGCATCGAAAACCCCGTTTCAGCACTTCTGGTCGCTGTCTATTCAGGGACAGATTTTTATTCTGTGGCCGTTGCTCTTCGCGCTGGTCGCATACCTTGTGCATCGTTTCCGCTGGAATCTGTTTACGACAACCATTTTGGTTTTCGATACGGTCTTTGTTGCATCTTTGACGTTTTCGATTATTGAAACCGAGACAAACCAGGGGTTCGCATACTTCGATACCCGCACCCGTCTCTGGGAATTTGCTGTCGGGACGCTGCTCGCCATGGTAACCCTCAAATGGAAGGCCCCTGAGAAGGCGCGCGTCATCATGGGGTGGATCGGCGTTTTTGGGCTTGTGACCTGTGGCGCCTTCCTGCCCGTGCAGCGCTCCTTTCCCGGATTCTTAGCGCTGTATCCAGTAGTTTCAGGTGCTCTCGTCATTATGGCGGGCCGTACCAACAGTCGGTGGGGTGTAGACCGCTGGCTGGTCTCTAAACCTCTGCAGAGTCTCGGCAATATCTCCTACGCCCTGTACCTAGTGCACTGGCCCATCCTGATCTTGTACAGCACCGCTGTAGAGAAACCCCACGTGAACTTTCTCGAAGGAACCGCCATTATTGCGGTATCTATTGCCTTAGCTTGGGTTCTGATCCAGTTCGTGGAGAAACCGCTGCGTTACCGTAAAGACCCTTTCATTCCCTGGCTGATGAAAATACTGCGGTTTAAGAGGGTTTTCGCGGTCAAAACGTGGGCCGATCAGCTTGCCTTCCTGGCCGCAACCTTTTTACTGGCAGGAATACCTCTTGCCGGTGCGCAGGCGTGGGTAAACTACTCCAATACTCAGGCGAGCATTCAGGCAGAAACGCAGACCCAGACTGCAACCGATAATCACCTAGGTGCTCGCGCCATCGGCACAGATCAGGCACTCATACACGACGACCCTATCCCTAATGGTGATTTGAAGAATCAATACGAGATGTTGAGCGACGGCAAATGCGAAGGCAATTTTGCCCTCTCTCATGACTCACTCAAGAAGTACTGCTCTTCGCAGAAGAACGGAACAGATGATTCGCCGCTTATGATGGTCGTCGGTAACTCCCACGCGGAACAGGCAATGGCCATGTTCAAACCCGTTGCCGAGCAGTCCAAAGTTAATATGCAGTCGATCCTCTTAGGCGGATGCCAGTATCCGCAGCAGGATGCATCATCCTCGAACGAGTGCGCCGAGTTTAACCGGGACGTCACCGAAGAAATTCTGCAGCGTAAGCCGCAGACCGTGGTGATTATCGCAACCATCGCGGAGGCGCGGTCTAATGAGGAGCGCATCGACCCGGCCTTGGAGGAAACGGTCAAGAAATTCACGGACGCCGGAATACAGGTGGTTGGTGTGCGCGATAACCCGCGGTACGACTACAACGTATACGAATGCGCACAGAAGGCGGGAGACGACCTGGAATCCTGCGCGCGCCCGGTCTCTGAGAAACTGGCTGAAAAGAACCCCGCCCAAGAGGTCTTTGACAAATACAAGGATAAGGGCGCGGTGCTGGTAGATATGACTGACCTGTACTGCCCGGAAGGAATGTGCCAACCGGTTGTCGGGAACGTCTACGTGTACATAGACGAGAACCATGTGAGCAAGGCATACGGGCGTACTATGGCGAAAACTATGCTTGAACGCGCCGCCAAGGGTGGCTGGATACCCACTGGCATGCTCTCGCTCTAAACACGTGCCAAGAATATACGATGCCGTGTCTTCTTACCGGAAGGCACGGCATCGGTACGTCCGGAGTCTTGAGCCTCGGTGAACGGCAGCCGTAAACCTAGTCCGGCATATAAAATTTCTGTAGGCATTTTTATGGCGTCTTCAGTACCCTCATACTTATCTGGTTGCTCGTGCAGAACCGAAAGGAAGGTAAATCATGAAAACCGTAACTGAGCGTACTCTGCGCGTAGACAACGTGAGCCTAGGATACGGCGCACAGCCTATCGTCAAAGACCTGAGCTTAGAATTCCCGCAGGGCAAGGTCACCGCCATTATCGGCCCCAACGGATGCGGTAAATCCACGCTTCTGCGGGGTGTTTCGCGACTCTTGCATCCCCTTGACGGCGAATTTTTGCTCGATGGTAAGCCTACGCATCGGTACTCCATGAAGGGGTTCGCACGCATGGTCGGGCTTATGCCGCAGCATCCTATTGCGCCTGAAGGCATTACTGTTGCCGATTTGGTTTCGCGGGGGCGCTACCCCTATCAAGGGCTTTTCAAACGTAATAGCGCCGAAGATGATGAGGCGGTAGCCTGGGCTCTGGAGGCCACCGATACGATGTCGCTCGCCGAATGCCAAGTAACCGAGCTTTCCGGCGGTCAGCGCCAGCGTGTGTGGATTGCGATGGCGCTTGCGCAGGAGACCGATATTCTGCTGTTGGATGAGCCGACCACGTACCTTGACCTGGCGCATCAGGTGGAGCTGCTGGATTTACTAGCGGACCTGAACGAAGAACGCGGAACCACCATGATTATGGTGCTGCACGAGCTGAATCTTGCCGCTCGCGTTGCAGACTATCTAATCGCCATGAAGGACGGGCAGATCGTCAGTCGCGGATCTGCTCACGAGGTGCTGACCTCCAGAAATCTTAACGATATTTTTGGGCTCAAGGCCGAGGTTGCCGATCCGTTTAGTGACGGGAGCGTGGTGGTGGTGCCGCATCATCGGTCTGCGCACGCTTCGCAGAAGATACTGGACGACGTGAACCCGTGAAATAAGGCTTATAAAACAGGAGCGAGAAACCCGAACAAAACGCGGTTACGGTATGTTTGAGTTTGCTGCACGATTGGTTTGCCCTGCCTGAAACCGCACGCAGCTGGATGTCTGCGGTCAATACCTAAGACAGACATATTATTCATGGGATACTGGCGGGTAGATAAAACCAAAAGTTAGGAAGTACCTACCATGCTCAAACTCGATAAAAATGCCAGACTGCACGGCGAACCTGTGCGTTATGTGGCAATGGGCGACTCGTTTACCGAAGGCGTGGGTGATGTCGATACCGACCGTCCCAACCAGGTGCGCGGCTGGGCAGATCGCGTTGCGGAAACTATCGGCTCAGTCGATGCTCAGGCGCAGTACGCTAACTTGGCGATCCGCGGGCTTTTGATGCACCAGATCGTTGAGCAGCAGCTGGAGGCCACCCTAGAACTGAGACCGAACCTCGTTAGCTTCTACGGCGGCGGCAACGATATTATTAGCCTAAACGTGAATATAGATGAGATTATCTCGCACGCAGAGCGAGCCTTTGCGGCTCTGCGCGCGGAAGGAATCGAGGTTCTGACAATTACGGGTCTGGACGTGAAGGGAGAGGGACCCTTTGCTCGGACCCGCCCGCGTACCGCCCTGTATAACGAGCTTCTGCGTACGGTGGCGGATAAATACGGTGTGCACATTATCGATTACTGGCGTATGGACGATTTTCTGGACTGGCGGCTGTGGGCTGACGACCGCCTGCATATGAATGAGTTGGGGCATCAGCGCTTCGCATACCATGTGCTGACGCAGCTTGGGCTGGGGCATCTGGCGCAGGATGTGGACCTTATCGCCGGTGAAGAAGAGCCTCCGCCGCTGCGTGAGAGAGTTGCCGAAAGTGCGTATTGGGTAAGAACGCATGCTCTGCCTTGGATGGGCCGGCAGCTGACTGGGCGCAGTTTGGGGGATGGACTAAGCGCGAGGTACCCGAATTTGGTTCCTGCCGCTGGTCTTGGCGAGCCGGTAGAACTCGAAGAATAACCTGCCGTATGCCGTAAAATACGGGTTTCTACGAGTTAAGATGTTAATCTCACATTTAAAATTTCAACGATGTAATTAGACGTTTGTCACATGGATATCGACAAGGGATGAAAACTTCGTCATGAACTACCTTAAACTCCCTTGTGACTTGAGGAAACAGCGAGAACTGGTAGAATAAGCGGGTAACTCTATCGCGACCTTTCGGCGTGCCCGGAAGAAGTCTGTATCAAATGGTTACCCCTCAAAATCCAAAAAATCCTTGGTTTTTAAGGGGAGTTTCTGGCGTGCAGGCTTGCGTGAGTTGCTGGATTTACCTAGAATTTAACGCTGTTCGTAGTGGTGGAAACGCCTCTCGACACTAAATTATGCTTCACCGTTTTTCCCGCGGCGGGGATTGACATCTGGATCTCACCCAGATGCCGGTCTCAAACACTCTAGCCCGGAGAATAACCCGGTGCTTCTACATTGGTGACGGGACGTACGAGTAACATCGACTGCGCATCCGTCAGAAAAGTCAATCAATAAGGAGTGAAACATGGCAGCAGTCTGCCAGGTGACCGGAGCTGTTCCCGGCTTTGGACACAGCATTTCGCACTCGCATCGCCGCAATAAGCGTCGATTCGATCCGAACGTTCAGAAGAAGACCTATTGGGTTCCTTCGCTTCGCCGTAAGGTGACCCTGAACGTGTCCGCTAAGGGCATTAAGGTTATCGATGCTCGTGGCATTGATGCCGTGGTCGCAGAAATCATCGCACGCGGGGAGAAGATCTAGTACATGGCATCCAAGGCTAAGGACCTGCGTCCTATTATCAAACTCAAGTCCACTGCAGGCACCGGGTACACCTATGTAACCCGTAAGAATCGCCGCAATAATCCTGACCGTATGGTGCTAAAGAAGTACGATCCCGTGGTTCGCAAGCACGTTGACTTCCGAGAGGAGCGCTAAGAATGGCTAAGAAGTCAAAGATCGCTCGTAACGAGCAGCGCAAGGTCATCGTAGCTCGCTACGACGAGAAGCGTCGAGAACTGAAGAAGACGCTGGTGAACGAGAACGCTACCCCCGAGGAGCGCGAAGCAGCACGTGTAGCTTTGCAGAAGCTACCCCGCAACGCATCTCCCGTCCGCGTTCGCAACCGTGACCAGATCGACGGTCGTCCGCGCGGTACCTTCCAGAAGTTTGGTATCTCCCGCGTACGCTTCCGCGAGATGGCACACCGTGGCGAATTGCCCGGTATTACTAAGTCAAGCTGGTAATTTCTGGTATTTTGTACCTAGGCGAGTTATTTTTCCTCGTGAAAAGCAGCTCGACTTAGTCTGAAAAAGATAAGTCTCAGGAAGGGGCACCCCAAATGGCTAAGAACCGTACCGAACTTGTTGCAGAGGTAGCAGAGAAGTCTGGCAAGAGCCAGGCAACCGTGAACGCAGTGCTCGACGCAGTGTTCCAGGCTTTCGAGACCTCCGTCTCTAAGGGCGAGAAGATCACCATCCCCGGCTGGTTGGCTATCGAGCGTACCGACCGTGCAGCTCGTACCGGTCGCAACCCGCAGACCGGTGAAACCATCCAGATTCCCGCTGGTCACGGTGTGAAGCTGACCGCAGGCTCCAAGCTGAAGGCAGCAGTCGCTACCAAGAAGAAGGCCACCAAGGCCACCTCCAAGAAGAAGAAGTAACTTCTTGAGACTTCTAGGACCTGATAGGGGCTCCCACCACACGGTGGGAGCCCCTATGTTTATGGTTTGTTTTCTCTGTCTGAGAGCTTCTGTCTCGTGATAACGCCCGATACCAAACTCCGTTTGAAAAGGTTGTCAAGACGGGATAGACTACCGGGGACGGAATTTTATTCTTCTAAGAACTTCACGTCGATCTTACGCATCGCAACATTACGCTGTAATGCCTTTCGTCCCAAGAAAAGCGGGCAACACCTTGTCACCTAAAAGTCTCAATCAGGTTAGCTAAAATAGTAGTAAGTAATGTTGCAGCCTGAAAATATATCCTGTTATGACACAGAAACACTCAGAAAGACATACCGTGACCATCGTACCGAGAAAGTATAGTGCTCTTCCGTTAGCCCTTGCAGGGCTTGGTCTGTTGAGCGCGTGTGCATCCTCCGAACCTCAGGATCCGGTGACTCCCGCCGTGGTGACAGTGACTGCATCCCCCTCAACACATGGTACGGCTGCGGAACCTTCACCTTCGGCAACCTCTAACTCTTCGGCAGATCCCGCCCATGCCCCCGCCGCGACCCAGGGTAATGGGGGAGAAGGAAATACTTCCGGCGGCTCGGTGAATGGTGATACTAATCAGAATCAGCCCGGAACCGGCGGGAACAATACGCCCGCGCAACGTAACAATGGTGGATCTCCAACCGAACCCAAGGTGAATGTGAATGGTTCCTGGACCCACACGAACTCCGAAGGCGATAAAATCACCGTTGAGACGAGCGGCGCGTGGGAGGTTATCAAGAGCGACGGCGAGGTCATTAGAGTGAGCGCAAGCGGCGCATGGACCCAGACCGACCATGACGGCGAGGTTATTACGGTTAATGCCGACGGCTCGTGGTCAGTCTCCGAGAATGGCATTGTTGAGGATGAAGAAGACCGGCCTGAAATCCCTGCAATTCCTGGAAAACCCAATAATCCGGAGGCGGCAACTCCGGTAGCCCCTGCAGCTCCGCGTTAAGACGCGGTTCTGTGCGGAAAACTGGTATACACAATATATAACTATAAATGATATAAATATGTAAGTATTATTAAATACTTTATATATAAACTTTATAAGTATTTCACCCTGTTCTCAAAATATCTATAAATCAAATGGTCCTTGCACAAAGATCTCTGTGGTCGACTGCTCGGGTGATACTCTACTAAGCTGAGTTTTCTTGTGCTCCGGCATTTCTTGTCGTTGAGTGTATGACTCTTGATGCGCGAATGAAGTTTTTCCTTGTGGAGCAGGGGTTTGTATGTCGGGAGGATGGAGACCTTCACATAGAACTCTCGTAAGTGTAAAGAAAATATATATAAAAATGCTGATTAGCTTTAATCTGTAGTTTCACGTCCGAGATTTTGAAGTGTTTCCCAAGATATTCTTGAGGGTACCCGCAGAAATTAACGTGATATTTTTCAAGAAACGTGTTAATGGATAGCTTCAAGAAGCGGAACACCTTTAGAATAGATGTATCCCTTCTTCCGGAAGGACTATTTATCCCGCAACGACGCTCTTCAGTGGGGATCGCTATAACACCATATTTTTCGGTGCTGTGGTGCGCTCATGCTGAACGTCTGGGTGGTCGCAACGGGACGTCATCACCGGTTTATAGAAAGAAATGCAATGAGCATGAAGAGAACCTACGCCGTTGTATCGGTGGCTGTGGCGAGTATTCTTGCCCTGAGCGCCTGCGGCTCCTCAAATGAGGCGTCTTCCTCCGTAACATTATCGCCCAACAGCAGCTCCTCAAGCTCAAAATCTTCTCCCACGAAATCTAAGTCTCCAAGTCCCAGTTCCTCGGCAAGTTCATCCCCTTCTGCGACGGCGACTGAAACCGCAACCCCCGAGCCTGCGGATGCTACTCCCTCTTCAACCGCCGAGAGTAATACTACAGGTGAAGCCGTGAATGCTCCCACGCTCACAGATGCGGCAACAGCCCCCGAATCTCCGGCTGCTAATTCTCCTGAGGAAAGCGCAGCAGCTGGTGGTGCAGATGCGAATAAGGATGTCGATGAAGCGGCGAAGCCGGCTGACGGCTCTGGTGGAAGTAACTCCGGACAGCAGGGAAATTCTGGAGGTCAGGGAGGAGCAGGATCCGCAAATAAAAATGGCGGTTCGCAAGGATCTACCGGCAACAAGGGAAATGGCGGTGCTTCTAGTATCAAGGTGAACCGCGATGGTTCGTGGTCTCAGACCGCTGCGGATGGAAGCACTATCAAAGTTGATTCCGATGGCTCGTGGAAACGCAAGAATGCCGATGGAACCCGAATTCGTGTGTACGACGACGGATCGTGGGTGCAAAAGTATCCGAATGGAAGCGAATTCGGCGTCACCGATAACGGCGAATGGTACTCCTCTAATGGATGGCGAATTTCGTCCTACACGCCCCCAGCGCCCACGTATCCTGGACGGGGGACGGCTCGTCCAGCACAGCCTAAGCGCGCTGTTTGGCAGGGGCGCGGGTAATAAAAACGGCTGACTTTCTGCCCTGAGATGGGAAAACACGTGAAAACTGTAAAAATTATAGCGAGTCTTGCTCTGGCATTTGCTTCTGCTCTGACGCTAAGCGCTTGCGTTGCTCATAGTTCCAGCGGTTCGGCCGCCTCTCCATCGGTGTCGAAAACTCCTAAGCCTTTTCCGTCCGTTACGGTACGCAGTATGGAGGAACAAACCACACAGGTTTCCTCGGATGGTTCATGGTCTTATGTGTCCAATGATGGTTTGCAGGTGAAAGTCAATGCTGACGGTTCTTGGACTAAAACCGGGATTATGGGCGAGGAAACTGCGGTGTCGGCAGATGGGTCATGGACCCATAAAGCTCGAATCGAGATTGCAGAGCAGGGAACAGTGCAAGGCTCCCAGGCTAAGGTGCAGGCGGATGGTGGCTACACGACTGTGAAGAAAGGCGGGCAGCCCGGAACTACGAAACCTACGGTTCCTCAGATGCCTGAAAGACCTGCAAACCCTCAGGCGGTAACGCCTAAGACCCCGGTTGAGCCCTCGTATGCTCTGCAATAGTTTGTGACTGCGACCTCTGTCGTGAGGACTTTCAGGAACCGAAGCGCCGCATCCACAAGGCTAGGATGCGGTGCTTCGGCTTTTCATCTGCCTGCGATAAGAGCCTGTGGTACGGGGGTATACCCCACCCCTTTACTTCCGCGGGAATTTGGGGGCCTGAAATAGGTATAAAAAACCTTAAGATAATTTTTAAGTTTCTTAGGTTAAACACAGGTTTACATAGGCTCAACATAGCTAGAACCAGTAGAATAAAGGTATTCCCGGTAGGGTATAGCTCCTGTAATTTCAGTCTTGTGACGCGAAATTTTCGGGTACTGAACAGTAATTCATCATCAGAAAGACTACGCACATGATCACCAAGAAAACTTCCGCCCTTCTTTCTCTAGCTGTAGCAGGCGTTGTAGCCCTCAGCGCATGCGGTGCCAATAACTCCAATAACGCTTCGAACTCTTCATCGGCATCCGCTTCTGCATCTGCGACTCCCAAGGTCTCCGCCTCTGACGGTTCGGTCACTGTGAATAATGGTGATACCTCTGTTACCGCTGGGGCTGACGGTAATATGCAGATGAAGAACGGCGATTCCACGGTATCTGCTGGTACTAACGGCGGAATGCAAGCGGATAACGGCTCGGGGTCGAGCGCATCCGCTGGCAATAACGGTGGCGGGGCCGGTTCGCATACTGTTGTATCTGATGGGTCGTGGACTTACACTGAAGCTGATGGTGATAGTGTCGTTGTGGCTTCCGACGGCTCATGGGTTCGCACCGAGACTGATGGCGATATTACCACTGTGAGTTCCGATGGCTCATGGACTGTTATAGATGGTCGTGATGTAACAGCTGTAAATGCTGATGGCAGCTACACCGTTCAGGAGGATGGCAAGCCGTCCACTAAGAAGCCAAGCCTTCCGGATCTGCCCAATAAGCCAAGCGACTCTAAAGCTGTAACTCCTAAGTCCCCAGTTCAGCCAACCACTGCCGGCTAGATTATTCTAGATAGAGAGTCGATATGCCGTGCGTTGCCTCTGACGCGCTACGGTAACTACTGGTCTAGAAGGCTCCACCCGGACGTAGCATCACGGTATACGGCGCGATATTCAAGCGGTGCGCATCCTTACGATAAGGATGCGCACCGCTTTGTTGTGTGCGGATAAAGGGCGGCAAAATAAAAACCCCGAAACCATAAGAGGTGCTTGTATAAGTGCAAGGTATGATCTAAGTTTTCTGAGATCTACGAGAAGGGTAAATATTTTAAAATATTAATTAATTTTAATAACACAAGGAAATACAGTTAATTGTTTGGGTTAGAAATGAGTATGCGTTAAAGGGTCTATTTATTGCTCTTAGCATAAAAAGAGCCACAGGGAGGGGAAAATTCCTGAAAAATACCGTCAGTGTGTGAGAGAGTTGAAAACCAGTCAATAATCACCGGCAGAAAGGATAGGCGTATGATCGCCAAGAAGACTTCCGCTTTTGTATCTCTGGCTGTTGCGGGCATGGTGGCGCTGAGCGCCTGTGGCTCGGACAATTCTAACGGCTCCTCCTCAAGCTCTTCCGCGGGAAGCGGTGCGTCCGGTTCCGCATCGGCAAACTCTTCAGCTTCCGCTTCCGGCGGCTCAGACTCCTCGAACGCTAGCGGTGGCGCCAGCGGCGATGCTTCGGCAAACTCCAGTGCCGGTTCTGATGCTAGCGGCGGTGCAGACTCGGAGAAGGGGGCTGGTAGCGGATCTAGCGACGGCGCGGGATCGGATAATAAGTCTGGTTCCGATTCTGGCTCACAATCAGGCAGCGAGGGCGGCTCCGGTGGAGGCTCGGGTGCTGAAGGCGGTGGTGGCGCTCAGGGTGGCGCACAATCGGGCAGCGGTGACGGATCAGGCGGCGGAGCGAACGGTTCTGGCGCTGAGGGTGGCGGCGGTGCCCAGGGTGGCACCGCTCCTAACTCTGGAGGCGGTGCTGCCGGTGCTGACGGTAGCGGCGCACAGGGTGGTGGCGCCAATGGCGCTCCCGGATCTGAGGGATACGTTCTGGTCTCGGAAGACGGCTCTTGGACTGCTACTGAACCCGACGGCGATACGGTTACGGTCTACTACGATGGCTCTTGGACTAGGACCGACGCTTCCGATGGTCACACCGATCTGGTGGGCATCGACGGCTCCTGGGTTAAGAACGAAGGCAATACGGTGACGGCTGTGCAGTACAACGGCGCCTACAATGTGATGGTTAACGGTCAGGCTACGTCCGAAAAACCCACCGACCTGCCGGATCTTCCCGTGGTTCCCAATACTCCGGGAGCGGCAACTCCCAAAACGCCTCTCAACCCGACCACTGCGGGCTAGTACCTGCGGGCAGCCGTGAGGCGGCTGTGTAATCTGGCGCGCATCCTTAGTTTTTGAGGATGCGCGCCTTATTTCTGCTAAAAATACGGAAGATATAAATATGATGGGGGAATTTAACCGTTGTATATGCAATTAAACTACATAATTTTATGCAAGCTATTTCGAAAATATTTATGGAAATGCAATGTATTTACGGCTCATAGCATAAAAACGTTCCGCACCTGGGATAAATCCCTGAAAAATACTTTAGGTGTGTGAGAGGGTGGGTTTTGAACCAACAATTACCGGCAGAAAGGATAGGCGTATGATCGCCAAGAAGACTTCTGTTTTTGTGTCCCTGGCTGTTGCTGGTGTGGTGGCGCTGAGCGCATGTGGCTCTGGCAGCTCTGGTGGTGACTCCTCCTCAAGCTCATCCTCAGCATCTACATCGTCAAGTTCATCCGCCTCGCAGGGATCCGTGACCACGGACAACAGCGGCACATCAGGCGACTCCGGTTCAGGCGGTGGCGCTGGCGGCGGCTCGGGCGCAGAAAATAATTCTGGCGGCGGCTCACAGATGGAGAATGGCGGCGGATCCGGCGGCACTGGTTCAGAGCCTTCAGCTGGCGGCAACATGCAGACCGGTGAGAGCGGTACCGGTGGCCACATGCAGACGAAGCCCGGCAGTGAAGGTGGAGCCCGTATGGATAACCCGCCGGAGGAACAACAGCAACAACAGCCCCAGCAAGGGCAGCAGCCCCAGCAGGGACAGCAGCAGCCTCAGCAACAGCAAAAGCAGTAACCTGAGGCATTCGCCCCTCTGTGGCGGTATACTGCCGCCGAAACAGGCGAGTTTCGGCGTATCTGTGCATATGGCGCGCATCCTTGAACGTGAGGATGCGCGTCATTGTGGCGCTCAAAACGTTAACCAGCCGAACATGTCACATCTTCGCCGTGAAATACCTGGTCAGCTGACAAACCGGTAGAATGTGGGATATTGACAGGTTGCGGGTACACCCGCATATGACGACTACGAGCGAGGGGGCGGAACATGCACACACGCGCAAAGACGCGCCCTCATACCCGCCTTCTCGCCGTCAAAGACTGTGCCGAACGGGAATCATCGCCGCGTGAGGTACAGTCAGCAACCGCTACTAGGCGAGGCGCCCGTGTGATGCGTGCCTGGCTTATCTCGGCATCTGCGGTTCTGCTGGGCTCGGCAGGGCATACTCTTGCCGGAGGCGGGGTCGCGCATCCGATGATTCTTGCGCTTTGTACCGCGTTAGGGGCGCTCGCCGCTCTGGGACTTCTAGCGCTTCTCGAACGTATAACGCGCTCACGGCAGCGAGCCCTCTACCTGGGCACCGCAGCAGGCGCTCTCACCGTACAAACCCTGCTCCACGGTGTTTTCAACCTATCCCACGGATCCGCTCAGGCGGCGCATCGTGTGGTGGCACTGCAAGGAAACTACGCGCACGGTCATGCACATGCGCCCGGAACACCCCTCGCCCTTGAACACGGGAATGGGTTCAGTCACGCCGTCGCCCAGCACGCTACTGGCACTATGATCGGGGTGCACGCTCTTGCAGCCCTACTAAGCCTTATACTTTTGCACCGTGGTGAACGCGCTCTCGCGCAGGCATTGTGGGCTTTACACTGTTATCTGAATACACGTTTGCAGTCCGCTCTGCGCGTTCCGGTGCTGGCGCCGCTTCCTGTCTTTCCCCGTATATACGGACGTTTTGTCATATCCGTTTATCTTCGTCGGCTGATGCTGGCGTTCTCCCGCGTGGAGCGAGGACCGCCTGCAGTCTTGGGAAACCCCGCGTAACCCCAACCATCGCCCGTGCTACGAGTCTGCCCACCGGCTGGCTCGCGTGAGTGTATACACCTTCCTCGACTGAAACCGAGCGTGAAAGCGCATGCAGCATGGGCATTCGATGCAGATAAAGGATTTACATATATGCGCACCATGATGCGTACCCTGGCGGCGGTTTTGCTCGCCAGCCTGATGCTTTTCGGCGGTGCCGCAGCGCAGGCGCATGACGAACTGGTCTCTTCCGACCCCGCCGCGAACGCAACTTTGACGCAGGCACCTGCCGAGCTGAACCTGACCTACAGCGCGAACCTCATGAATATTGAGGGCGGAAACCGCGTGCGCGTGGTCGATTCGACCGGCGCATCCGTAGCTGAAGGCGAACCACAGGTGAAGGGAACGACCGTCACCCAGCCGCTCAAGATCAAGGATGCGAGCGCCGACGAGACTTATACCGTCACCTGGCGCGTAGTCTCCTCGGACGGGCACCCTATTCAGGGAACCTATACGTTCAGCGTTGGCGCAGGTAAAGCCGCAGCGTCCCCGCAGGATGCGGGCACCGGCGAATCTTCGCAGGCTGCAGCTGATACCCAGAACTCCACTAAGTCAGATTCCGATTCCGGGGTGAATTGGTGGCTGATTGGCGGCGGTGTAGGTGTCTTCGTCGTGCTGGCCGTGGGGATTCTCGCCCTGCTCAAAAAACGTTCCGCATAATACCTTGTACATCCGTGACGTTACCGGGCAGCTTCCGGACGTCACGCCCATTGGCAGGCGCCGCATCGGGATCTTCCCGCAGATTGCGGCACGCGCGATTAAAAGTCGCAGAATAATCGAACGCCGCGAACTGTCGCATGTGCCTGCCGAAGAATTGTTCGCACACACAGGCGGGTTTTACCGCCAGAAAAGAGTAAAAGATCATGAAAAAATTTCAGGCTCACCACAAGCTGATGGCTTTGAGCTCCGTAGCTCTCGCTGGGATTCTTACCCTGAACGCTTGTGGCTCTACCAACACGAACTCGGATTCGAGCGCATCCGCAACGAGCTCTTCCAGCGCAGCGGCAAGCGGTTCGGCACAGTCGTCTTCAGGCCCGATCAAGATTGAGAATACCTGGGCTAAGGCAACCGACGGTGGTATGACTGGTGTTTTCGGCAAGATTACCAATACCAGCGATCACGATGTGAAGGTCGTCTCGGCAACATCGACTGCGACCGATGAAGTGCAGCTGCACACCACGGTTAAGGACTCTAACGGAAGCACCAAGATGCAGCAGGTGCAGGAATTTACGGTGAAAGCGGGGGAGACCCTGGAGCTGAAGCCCGGAGGCAACCACATTATGCTGATGGGCCTGAACTGCTCGCTCTCAGCGGGTGCCAGCACCACGGTAACCCTCAAGACTGAGGATGGCGCAACCCTGGAGTTCAAGCCTGAGGCACGTGACTACTCTGGCGCTAAGGAAGAATACCAGGGCGATGCACAGTCCACCGGCTCAGCTTCGGCGGACGCATCCGCATCGGCCTCGGGTGACTCTCATGACGGCCACGAGCACAGCCACGAGCATGGTCACGGGGATGGCGAGCACTCCGATCATGAGCATAGTCATGGGGATGGCGAGCACTCCGATCACGAGCATGGCACACACGAACACGGTGAGCACGGCGACCACGACCATATGAGCGGCGAAGCCTCGGGGAGCGCATCCGCAAAACCGCAGTGTAAGTAGCCGCAGCGCTCGGCAACGGGTGTTTTGAACACATCCACCGAGCCTATGCAGGATGCGCGGCGCACGAAACCACAACATTTGGGGGACTGGCACCGCGCATCCTGCCCCACTCAACTGAGGCGCCGATAGCGCGCATGAGAGATAGCCGCAGGCATAGAGGAATGAAAGATTATGACGGCGGAGAATGACAGGATGGGTACCCCGCAGCCTCCGCATGAGCCTTCTTCGGCGGAGGTCAACGAGCCGCAGGAGGGTACCGCCGGGATATCTGAAGGATCGGCAGCTGAGGACTCTTTGCGACATCATGACAGCCGGTCTGCGGAATCCCCAGGGGTGCGTCGTCGTACCGCGCTCGCCGGTGCTTTCCTGGGGGTGGGCGCCGGTGTTGCCGTTGGGGCTGGCGCACGCGGTCTGATAGCGCCGGGGCATGAAACGGGTGCGCACGAGACTGTACCCGCGCAGCAGGCGCTGACCACTCAAACCGTGAATTTTTACGGCGATAAGCAGGCCGGGATTATGACCCCGGCGCAGGCTCATGCGCGTTTTATTGCTCTTGATCTGAACGATGGGCTGGATGCTTCTGGGGTGCAGCGTCTGTTGAGGATTCTGACCTCCGATGCGGCCGCCCTGACTGCAGGGCAGACTCCGCTGACAGATCAGGAACCTGAGCTTGTGCAGGCTCCCGCACATTTGACTATCACATTCGGGTTTGGCGAAAAGATTTTTGATATTGTGGCACCCGCCAAAAAACCGGCGTGGCTTAAACCTCTCCCAGCGTTCCCGAAGATCGACCAATTGCAGCAGAAGTGGAACGGCGGTGATCTGCTCCTGCAGATTTGTGGGGATAATCTGCTGACGGTCTCGCATGCCCAGCGGATGCTCACCAAAGACACCCGCTCCTTCGGGCGTATCCGCTGGGTGCAAGAGGGCTTTCTGAGTGCCTTCGGTACCGGTCAGGGCACTCCGCGTAATCTCTTCGGCCAGGTAGACGGCACCGTGAACCCGGTCGAAGACCCTCACGAGACACCTGGGCGCGGCGGCGGGTCGGCACACGAGATCGTGTGGGGCGAGGGGAACGCTGAGCAGAACTTCCCGCAGGCATGGGAACCGGGCGGTACCTCCGTGGTGATTAGGCGCATCCACATGAATCTGGATACTTGGGATGAGGTCGATACCCCCGCTCGTGAAGACGCTATCGGGCGTAAGCTCTCTAACGGCGCGCCCTTGACCGGTAATGATGAATTTGATGACCCCGACTTTGATAAGCTCGATAATCTGGGCTTTGAGGTAATCGCCCCGTATGCGCATATTCGCCGGGCGCACGGCACCGAGCTTGAGAAGAAGCCGTGGGAGCGCATCCTGCGGCGCGGCTATAACTATGACGAACCGGTCTTCAACGCCTCAGGGTTCTCAGAACACGGGCAGATCAGCGGCGGCATTTCGGACGCAGGGCTGATTTTCGTGGCCTACCAGGCAGACCCGGTGGCGCAGTTTGTGCCTATTCAGAAACGGCTTGAACAACTGGATATGCTTAACACATGGACGGTTCCGGTGGGATCAGCCGTGTTCGCAATTCCCGCCGGGGTACGTGAGGAAGGCGGGTATATCGGCGAAAGCCTCTTCACCTAGCCGCCCAAGATTTACGCGCATACCTAACACGCACCATCGCACACACCACAGATGAAAAAGAACTATGGCTACTACGTCTTCACAACCGCAGAAAACCAAGGCTGGCCCTCAGCGCACCACCGTGCGTCCCGGGCTGTCCGCGCCCTGGATTACCGCCTATGTAGGGGTCGGTCTGCTGACTCTGCTGGTCTCGTTAAGGCTAACCCTAGCGAACTCGGCGACCGAGCTTGCCGATGCTGGCGGTTTTGTACGCTGGGCGCTGCCTATTTCCGAGGTTATTCATAATTTCTCGATGGCGACGACCATGGGTGCGCTGATCTTCGCGATGGGCATTATTCCCCGCTATGCAGCCGATGCCGCCGGAACACACCGAGGCAAGCGCACCACGAAAAACGCCGTCAATAAAGAGTACAAGCCATTTGCCGATGTGCTGAATCTTGCCGCCGCCTTCGCCGTGCTGTGGACTCTCGCAGCGCTTGCCGTTCTGATTCTTTCCTATGCCGATATTTCGGGGCGACCCATTGGCTCTGGCACCGATTACGCTAGTGAGCTCATCAGTTATATCACCACCTTAGATGCGGGCAAAGAAAAAGGTATGACCGTTGTGGTCGCCGCCGTGGTCGCCACCGCCTGTTTCGGGGTGCGCTCGCTCATGGGACTGTTTTTCATCTTCATGATCTCGCTCGTCGGTATTGCGGATATGGCGCTTTCGGGGCACTCCTCGGGCGGGCAGGACCATATGGGTGCCGTCAACTCCCTGGGACTGCACCTGCTGGGGGTGAGTATCTGGTGCGGTGGGCTGATCGCGCTGGCGTTTATCTCGCGCGGTATTTCGGGTAAGGATGCGGGCACCGGCACCATTGTTGAGGCACACCGTGGCGAACACACTGCGGCATCTCGTCGCGTGCCGATGGCCCAGGCGGTACTGCGCCGCTACTCGCTGCTTGCCCTCATCGGGTTCATTCTCGTGCTGCTCTCGGGCATTACGAACGCCGGGGTGCGCATGTCGTCGTGGCGGGACTTAGGCACCGACTACGGCAAGATTGTGCTGCTCAAACTGGGGTTAACGCTTCTGCTCGGGGTAATCGGAGCAGCACATCGGCTTTATCTGATTCCCGCGCTCTCTGCCGGTAAGATGAGCGGCACGCGTGCCCTGTGGAGCGCCATCTCTGCTGAGCTCGTGATCATGGGGGCAGCCTCCGGACTGGGGGCTTCGCTCTCACGTACACCGCCGCCGGTTCCGGAAACTCTCGCGCCGGATGCCACGCCGGTGCGCATTATCACCTGGTACGATATGCCGCCCGAACCGCATTTTCAGCGTTGGTTCACCGAGTGGCGCTGGGACTGGTTCTGGGTTGCTGTGCTGGGGTATCTGGCGATTGTATATCTGTGGGCGTTCGTGAAGGTACGTCGTGCGGGTGACTCTTGGCCCGTGATGCGCGCTGTCTCCTGGATTTTAGGGCTGCTCGTGCTGAACTACATCACCTCCGGTCCACCCGCCGTATATTCGCGTGTGCTGTTTTCGGTGCACATGTTTGAGCATATGGTGCTCACGATGGTCGTGCCGATTCTGCTCGTATTAGGCGCACCCGTAACGCTGCTGCTTAAGGCACTGGAACCCCGTCAGGACGGTACGCGAGGCCCTCGTGAGTGGATTGTGCGCATCGTGCATTCGGGGTGGTCGAAAGTTGTTACGCACCCTATTTTTGCCGCCGTAAACTTTGCGGGCTCGATTATTATCGTTTATTTCACGCCGCTTTTCGGGGTGATGCTGCGGTACCATATCGGGCACGAATTCATGATGATTCACTTTACGCTCACGGGCTATATCTTCATGCTGGTGCTTATCGGCATTGACCCGATTCCGTATCGCCCCCAGTACCCGATGCGCCTGATTATGCTGATCGCAACCCTGGGGTACCACGCCTTCGTCGGCATCTCGATCATGAACTCCAAGGCGCTCCTGGAAGCTTCTTGGTTCGGCAATTTGGGGCGTACTTGGGGTTTATCGGCGCTGGACGACCAGAAGATGGGCGGCGCGCTCATGTGGGGTATCGGTGAAATTCCGACCATGATCGTGGCGATCGCGGTGGGTTTCCAATGGTCTATGGCAGATAAGAAACTTGCCGCACGCATTGACCGGCAGGCCGACCGTGATGGGGACGCCGAACTGAATGCCTACAACGAGATGTTTGAGCGCCTGCATGAAGAGGATGCGCGCCACGGCTCCTAAACGACTTTCATTCATTCGCTCTTCCAAGCCCCTCGCGAACGCGGTCAAGCTACCTTCGTAGTTAAGCTTCGTCACCGGTGGCCGCGTGTGGTGTACCCGCAGCAAAGTTTTTGAACCCGGTTGTTGCTGAACATACTCGCGGCGTAAAAATAAAGGGCATAGGGGATCCCCAGAGGGGCACCCCTACGCCACATAAGACAGGGTATCGGCAGATGAAGCCGTTCGTTATGACTTGAGCGAGTATTCGATGCCGTCGAGCAGAATGGTCATTTTATGCCGCAGCCACTCTAAGGGATCCGAGGTCACCGAATCCCGCAGAATAGTCCGAATCTCTTGACGCTCGGCGGAAGCACCTGGGTCTTGGAAAGACTGCAGGTCGGTTGAATTGCGCTGCATCTGATGCCGAATTTCTTCACGTCCAGCGCCGGTTTCAGCAATAAACGCATCGCTGTGTTCAACGCTTCGTCTGCTGTCGATAACCATATCCAGCAGCATATCGCAGGTGAGAACGGCCTTCTTTGCCGAAAAACCTTGTTTGATGAGAATCACACAAAGCTCTTCGAAAAAGTATGTAGCAATGGGGGGAACGATGCCGCGTGCCACTTCGGTTGCCGCGCCCGGGTATTTCTCAAGGCTGTGCCAGGTATTGAGGGCGTGTGCATTCAGAACCTCACGCCAGGGACCTTCAAAGGAAGGAACCTCAATACCGGAATAGGCATATTCGAGCCCCATACGTACCAGTTCGTCGCGGTCCGGTGCGTAGCGATATAGGGTGGTTTCCCCTACCCCTAGACGGTCACGAACGGCGGCAAACGTGAGATTGGCAAAGCCTACGTCTAAAACGGTTTTGGCAATCTGCTCACGGGTTAGGCTTGGGGGACGTCCACGGCGGGCTTTGGGTTGGGTCATGGTTGGTTTCCTTGCACGGTGATTGCATATTCATATCTGATAATAGGTCTTTACGAGGCGGAATAAAAATAGCAGTTTGCCCGGGTATCTCAGGGTGAGACAAGAATGAAAATTCTTGTCACCTGATCAAAAAGTCGCAGATGCACTCGTCTCGCAGCGTCGCGAGAGCAAGGTTTGCGGGTCCTTCCCCCGAAAAACCGCCTCAAAAACGGTGTGTAGCACTCGGCGCTGGTTAATAAGTCAAGGGTTGCCTTATTTATTAGTATGGGTTAGCTTAAGATTACGGGCATTGTGTGGTCCGACCATAACTGTGAATGAACACACACCATACTTTTGCGTTATATCGCGGTATATGACGCTTTGAACCTCGTATAGCAATGAAGCGGCAACCCCGCAGAAAGAAGGCGCCCCATGGTACAACGTCAGTTCCCCAAGCCCAGCGAACTCAAAGAATTTATGACGTTCAAGAAGCCCAGCCTGGACTTCGCCGGGAACCGCCTCGAAAAAGCCCTCACCATTTATGATCTGCGCAAGATCGCCAAACGCCGCACCCCAGCTGCCGCTTTTGACTATACCGATGGCGCTGCCGAAGGTGAGTTCTCCATGAATCGTGCACGCCAGGCCTTCGAGGATATTGAGTTTCACCCCGGCGTGCTCACTGATGTTTCGACCGTAGACACCACCACCGAGGTCTTAGGCGGTACATCCGCCATGCCTTTCGGTATCGCTCCCACCGGCTTCACCCGCCTCATGCAGACCGAAGGTGAGATCGCTGGCGCCGGTGCAGCAGGTGCCGCGGGCATCCCCTTCACCCTGTCTACTCTAGGCACCACCAGCATTGAGGATGTGCGCGCCGCAGACCCCAATGGTCGCCTCTGGTTCCAGCTGTATGTGATGCGCGAGCGCGAAATCTCCTACGGACTGGTAGAGCGTGCCGCCAAAGCAGGATTTGATACGCTCTTCTTCACCGTGGATACACCTGTTGCTGGCGCTCGTCTGCGCGATAAGCGCAATGGTTTCTCTATTCCTCCGCATCTGACGATGAAGACCCTGCTGAACGCGATTCCGCGCCCCTGGTGGTGGTTCGACTTCCTGACCACGCCCAAGCTGGAATTCGCCTCACTCTCCTCGACCGGCGGCACCGTGGGCGAGCTTCTGGATAACGCGATGGATCCCTCCATCAACTATGAAGACCTGAAGATTATCCGCGAAATGTGGCCCGGCAAGATCGTGATTAAGGGCGTACAGAACCTCGAAGACTCTAAGAAACTCGCCGATCTGGGCGTAGACGGCATTCTGCTCTCGAACCACGGCGGTCGTCAGCTGGACCGTGCGCCCGTACCCTTCCACCTGCTCCCGGAGGTAGTGCGTGAAGTAGGGATGGATACCGAGGTGATGGTTGATACCGGCATTATGAACGGTGCCGATATTGTCGCCTCTATGGCGCTGGGTGCGAAGTTCACTCTGGTCGGTCGCGCCTACCTGTACGGGCTTATGGCCGGTGGCCGCCGCGGCGTGGACCGGACTATCGAGATTCTTTCCGACGAGGTGCGCCGCACCATGAAGCTGCTCCAGGTGCACAACATTGCCGAGCTTGAACCCAAGCACGTAACTCAGCTGCGCCGCCTGCAGCCGATCCCAAAGGCGTAAGTTCTAAACCTGCATAACTTCCCTTTCGCTAGGGGATGATAAAAGGCTCTTGAGGTGAATACGGCGGAGTTTCTAAAACTTCGTTCACCTCAAGGGCTTTTTAGTATGTAGGTTGCTTCCTGTAGATGAATATATGATTCAGGGCTACGTACTCTTTGTCATAATGAGGTAATTATTTTTTCCATGTTCACTCAGCGGAGCACTAATGCGGAGGATCTATAATTGATTTCCTCAATTATCTGAACTTCAGGAGTATCTTCATGGCAGCCTCTGAATCAGTGCCGGAACCTCATACTGGTTTTACAGCGAATATCACACGCACAAGGCTACCTGCTTCCTTTACTACCGTGCTTATTGGAGAGTCCTTCTCACTTTTCGGCACTCAGATTTCTTCTGTGATGATTCCTCTTATCGTTGCGATAACGCTTAGCGCAGGAGAAATAACTCTGGGCGTTGTCAGCGCTGTAGGGTGGCTGCCCATTATCTTGATAGGACTTATCGCCGGGGCAATTGTTGATAGACATAGTCGTTGGACCATGATGGTGGTATGTAATATCACACGTGCCGGATTAATTGGGTTGATCCCACTTCTTGCGCTTACGCAGAATCTCACAGTGACAGTTCTCGTAGTTATCTCATTCTGTATGGGGGTCTGTAACGTATTCTTCGATGTTGCTTATCAAACCTATGTCCCCGACATTGTGCCCCGGAATATGCTTGACAGAGCAAATAACAGGTTTGAGCTTATTCGTTCAATGGCTCAGCTTATAGGACCACTTATGGGAGGATTTTTAGCAGCACATTACCGCCCAGAGTACCTAATTACTTTGGATGCAGTAACTTTTCTCATTGCATTTATCGTGTTGCTACTGCTACCAGGTCGTTTCAGGGTTCCATCGGCAATTTCACAGAGAAGTTCGCTGAATACACCCAGTATTATTTCTGATATGATGGCTGGTCTTAAACTTGTATGGCGCACGCCTGTTATTCGTTTGGTCGTACTATCGGGTGCCTTCATTAATATTTTTGAGGCAGGAATAAGCGCCTTATTTGTTCTATATGTTACGCGAACCCTTGGATTAAATTCGTCTGCATATGGTGTTGCTATATCGCTAGCAGGGATAGGTGCTTTATGTGGTGCACTTAGCTACCGTATATGGTCGGAGAAAGTTCAAGAGGGAGCCTGCGTAGGTATTGGCGTGGTGTGGATGGCAGTGGGATCGATTCTTACAGCCGCCGCTATTTTTCCTGGATGGTCATGGATCTGTCTGTTATTGGGACAATTTTGTATTGGGTACGGAAGTCCAATCATGAATATAGCTCTCGTAACTTTACGGCAAAAGATCACTCCCGCTGAAGCGCTTGGACGTGTAAATGCTAGTGCCCGTGTCTGCATCATGAGTAGCCTACCGATAGGCGCTCTCATGATTTCTTCACTTGCAGAAGCAGTGTCAATCTCAACTGCTCTGTGGGTTGCAGGCCTGGGGGAACTTGCGGTGCTAATCATTTTAGGACCACAACTTTTACGGATCCGTATCCAAGAAATTTAGAAAGCAGAATTTGTATGTTTTCTCTTCTTACTGAGGAGTAGTATTGCCAGATAACGTGACGATTGGACCGTGGTTCTATGACAAAATATGACGGCGTATTGCGGGGCGAGTTCATAAACTTTTACCGCCCGGTGAACACGCCCGCACCGCTGGCATAATAGGGTGGAAACGAGCGCACCCTGTTACTAAGCGGGGTCTGGGCGCGAAACCATAGGGGAGAGAATCGTGAACGAAACCAGCAACCAGCATTCCGGGCAAGATCATACCGGGCAGAAAACCGTGCGCGTGCGCGCCAGCGAACTAACCGGACGATCCTGGCTCAACACCGGCGAGAAGAGCCTAGACCTGCAGACTCTTCGCGGCAAAATCGTGATCCTCGACTTCTGGACCCTGTGCTGCATTAACTGCCTGCACGTGCTCGACGAGCTGCGCCCCCTCGAAGAAGAATTCTCGGATGTGCTCGTCACCGTGGGCGTGCACAGCCCCAAATTTGAGCATGAGGCAGACCCGGTAGCGCTCGCCGCAGCCGTAGACCGCTACGACATCAAACACCCCGTACTCGACGACCCCGAACTCACCACCTGGCAGGCCTACACCGCCCGCGCCTGGCCCACGCTCGTGGTCATCGACCCCGAAGGGTATATTGTGGCGCATCTATCCGGGGAGGGACACGTGCAGGGGCTTACCTCACTCGTGCGTGAGCTCGTTGCCGAACACGAGAAAAAAGGTACCCTGCACCGAGGCGACGGCCCCTATGTACCCCGACCCAAAACCGAGGGAACATTCGCTTTCCCGGGGAAAGCTATCGAACTCCCCACAGAGTTCGGACCCAAAAACCTGTTCGGCACCGGCTCACGCACCTACCTGGTGTCCGATACCGCTAGGCACCGCATCCTGCAGGTCGCCGAAGACCTCAATACCGTGCTGGCAACCTACGGCGGGGGAGAGGGTGGCGATAAAGGCTACGCCGACGGAACCGGAACCACTGCACGCTTTAACGAACCGCAAGGGCTCGCCCTGGTACCCGCCGAACTCCGCGAAAAACTTGGGTACGATGTGCTGATTACCGACACTGTGAATCACCGACTGCGCTCGCTGAACCTGCGCACGGGCGAGGTTCGTACCCTTGCGGGCAACGGCGTGCAGCGCGTGATTGATGGAGACAACGCCGTCACGGGCAACGCGAACCATATCCCCGCAGATGCGCCTGCCACCGCTGTAGCCCTCTCATCCCCGTGGGATGCGGTCTACTCGCGTGAAGCTGGGCAGTTCGTGATCGCGATGGCTGGCACCCACCAGCTCTTCGGCTACGACCCCGTTTCTGAAACCATCAGCATTTTTGCGGGCGCCGGGGTTGAAGGGCTGCAGGACGGTACCGCCGAGGACGCATGGTTTGCCCAGCCCTCCGGCATTATCGAGGCGCGTGACGGCAGTCTGTGGGTAGCCTGCTCGGAAACCAGCGGGCTGCGCCACGTAACCTTTACACAGGACGATCACGGACACCAGAGCGTACAGGTGACCTCTGCTGTAGGGTTGGGACTATTCGATTTCGGGTTCGTGGACGGCGACTCGCAGACCTCCCGCATGCAGCATCCGCTGGGACTCGCAGAGCTTCCCGACGGCTCTATCGCGGTGGCAGACACCTATAACGGCGCGATTCGCCGCTGGGATCCTGCCGCGAAGGAACTGAGCACCTTACAGCGCGGACTCGCCGAACCCGCCGACCTCCTGGTGGAGCATAGCCCGGGTGAGGATCCCCGCCTGATAATCGTAGAAACCAATGCGCACCAGCTGGTGCGTGCCGCCATTCCGGCTCAGGCGCAAAAAGTGGACGAAGGGGCGATTACAACCGCCCGGCCCGCCACGAAACTCACCGGCGGAACCCTCGAATTTACCTCGCGGTTTACCGTGCCGACCGGGCAGAAACTCGATACCCGCTGGGGAGACCCGACCCAGCTGAAAATCTCATCCACCCCCGAAAATTTCCTGCTGGACGGTGCCGGTACCTCCCAAGGACTCAGTCGTACCCTCGTGCTCAACCCCGAAATTCAGGAGGCGGTGCTGCACATTACCGCCCGCGCCGCCGCCTGCGACGGTACCCCCGACGGCGATATTCCCGAGCACGCCGCATGCCACCTGTACCAGCAGGATTGGGGTATTCCGGTCATCGTCACCGGTGATGCCGCGGATGAGAGCGAACTCGTGCTGGATTTGCGAGGGATTAACTAAGCCAGGGTAAGGAACCTCAGAAGCTTACGTGCACCGCCGTGCCGTTGCTGACGTTCACTGTCGGTTTGATGGTAAACGGAACATCCTTCTCAAAAGGCTGCCGCTCGCCCGTGTACAGGTCAAGCTGCGTGAAGGATACCTTGACCTTGCCCTGCGCCTGGTCAGCGCTCCATTCGCCATTCGCGGTGACCGTCACGTGTGGATGCGGATACTCCGTGACCGACCAGGTCACCTCACCATCCACACGCCCGGGGAAAGTGTACTCGAAGGGACAGCCGCTCGGGTAGAGAGTCTTTTGCTCGGTGCAGGAATTTATGTAATCCTCCACCTGGTGCTGCACGGATTCCCGAGCCTGATCGCTCGCTTTCAAATCGAGCGTGACCTGCGAATTTGCATCCGCTGAGAGCACCTTTTGCGAGTACGGTTGTGCGGTATACACCGTCGAATCATAAGAAATGGAATAGTTTCCGGGGTAGAGCACCGGGAATGTCGCCTCACCGTCATCAACCGCAACCTTGCGGGTGTTCACGGTCGCCGCCTGTACGCCCTTAATCGAAACCTTCAGCTCGGGAAGCTCACCGGGTTCAATCTCCCACCGTGGGAAAAGGCCCCAGTGATCGCCCACATGACGCAGTCTGAAATCGGTGTGTTCCTGTGCGCCGTCAAGGGTGTAGGAGGCTCGCACCGTCGTGTGCTCGCCGTCATCGCTGCTTTCCACTACCTCATAGGTAATATTAGACAGCCCCGAAACCGACTTCTTCAGAACCTCACCGTCGAGAAGAGAACCGTCGCCCTCAGGTACCCGCGCCCCCAAAATACCGAGCGCATGCGAACCATTACCGTCCTGCAGCGCTCTAAAATACTCCTGAACTTGACCCGTGGGGGTGTACACCAGCCGATTCAGAGCAAAGAGCGCGCCAAAAGCAAGGGTTACCGACACGAAAACGCCGATAACCCAGGTAGCTAGAACCCGTTCCACGGGAGAAAATTTGTGCATGATTACAGCGTACCGCACCGCGCGGGCGCACCTGACACCGGGCAGATTTATGTACCCGCACGAACCCTCAGGTTTGACACTGCGGGGCGAAAATCTTAGCGTCGGGCAGGTGCGACCGCTAAAGTGGTGTGTATGGCAGAACGCGCACACGAAATTCCCGCCAAATACGGCGATGTTCTAGAACTCTTCCACCCCCGCATGCGGTCCTACGGCAGGCGCATTGAGGCGGCGCTCCCGGGAACCATAACCCTCGTCGCCGCTATCGCATTCTTAGCGTATAAACGCCCCGCCCTGCCATACCTGGTGCTGGTGCTTATCATCTGTTTTTTCGCGGGTCTAAGTCTGTATTCGGTGCTTAAACCCACGATCGTGGCAATCACCAAAACCCATGTGCTTCGCGCCCGAATCTTTGGCTGGCATGCGGTAGAACGCAAAGACATGGACCACACGATCTTCGTGGAAAAGCTCTACGGCAAGAAAGCACACGGGCAAGACCTCAGCAACGTTGTAGCCAAGCTCAAGTACCGCAGCTTCCCGAGCATGTGGGCGCTGGATAAGCACGGAAAGTCTCTTCTTCGCCTCGACGGTCGCGTGTGGGACGCCAAGACTATGTCTACGGTGGCCTCGAAACTTTCCGACCAGACCACGGTCTATAAAAAAGCGAACGTTCTCGATATTGACCGGCTGCATCACGGTCTGATTACTTTCACCGAACTGCACCCCGGCTGGAAATCCGCCACTATGGCGATTCTCGCAGTACTTATTGTGGTTATATTGGGCGGCGCCGCAATCCTGCCCGAAGACATGGCACGTTCAATCCACCTGATCCCCTAGAGGTTACGATTCCCGCGTTCTGCACGGGCGGAGAGAGAAAAATGCGGTGGTGCGCATCCTACACAAAACCAGGATGCGCACCACCGCTTTTATCAGCCATAAAGCGTGCCGCCTGAGCGCCGCCTACCGCGAAAGAACCGCCACAATAAACTCGGAACCCTCGGCAAACGGACGCAAATCCCAGGAACTAAACGTCGAATCAACATTCAGCCCGACCTCGCGCGCATCCTCAAGAAACTGAGCAAACGCATAGTCACGACCGGGACCGGAACCGTACCCAATCACGGCGCGCCCACCCGGTGCCAGCACCTTCCGGAAATTCTCCAACACCGGCTTACGGGTTGAACGCGCAAGAAAACCCATCACATTCCCGGCACATACGATCAGCTCAAAACCATCCTCACCGGCATCGGATTCGAACCCGAGAGCCTGCGGCAAATCCACCAAATCAGCCGTAACCCAGGTGGCTTCCGGGCATACGCGGCGCGCCTCATCAATAAGCTCAGGGTCAATATCAACGCCGGTCACCCGATGCCCCAGCGCATGCAGCTGCTTACCCACGCGGCCCGGGCCGGAACCAGCATCCAGAATCTTTGCCCCGCGCGAGGCCAAAGCATTCACCAGGCGAGACTCACCCGCCATATCCTTACCCTCAGCCTCCATAGCCTTAAAACGGTCGATATACCATTGCGAATGTGCCGGATCGTTCTCTTTCTTGATGAGCCAGAGCGACTTTTCGCGCTCGCCGGGGGCGTTAAAACTTAATGCTGACACCGTATTCTCCTCGGTGGTAGATGAATAGATAGCGTGTGTGCAAACGTAGGGGTATCGTACCGCATACGGGTAAGAACGCGCCTCCTAGGGCATCTGCCCGACGGTATTCTGCTCGCTGTGTTCATCCGAGTTTTCGGCGCCGGTGAATTCCTCAATCAACTGATCCATAACATCGGATACATCGGATGCGCCCCGCACCGGCCCGCCCGCCAACAGGCCGTCAGAGCCCAGTACTACCGCCAGTGGGGTGCCTCGGCCGAAAGCGTGCATAGCCGCAAATTTTGGGTCTATCAGCGGGGTAATGCTCTCGGGCACAGACGCTGTCTTTGCGTTGCTCACACTGCTGAAAACAGGATGCAGCTCAAGCTGCGGCAGTTTGTGCGCCCAGTCCGCCAGCTTGTCGAAAATCGACAGACAGGCGCCGCATGTGGGGGAGACGAAGAACAGCACCCGCGCTTTGAGCTCGGCGAGCTCGCGGATCGAAAAGTTCTTGCCATCGAGCGTATGCAGAGTTGCATACGGAATGGGCATGCGCACGTATTCTTCGCCGTCGCCACGATCTTCATAGACGGGAAGTAAAAGATGGTTATCATCGCTTTCGCCGAAATCTGGCTCAGCCAATGCCTCGCCGCGCTGTACCGCCCACATGGTGAGGGCGATCAGGGCGGCACCGAGCACCCAACCCCAATCGGCAGAGTTGAGGTTGTACAGCTCGTAGATAAGCGCTCGGCCTGAACCCAACGATGCGGCAAAAACCGTAGCTGCGGCTACGGTCAAGGCGATATTGCGGATGAGCGTATAGCGGCTCACGGGTGCGGCGGATTTTGAACCGAAACAATTGCACCCCGCGGTGCGGCCGGTGGCAAGTGCCCGCGCAATAACGATCAGGTAGAACAACATGAGCATCAGAGAGATGCCCGATACTGCGGTGAAGAGAGCGCCCGGCGCTGCGAGCATCCCTAATGCCAGAAGCAGTTCGGCCCAGGGGAGTGTGCGCGCGGTAAGCTTCAGCGGAGCAATTTTTTCGAGCCCCAGGTTGAGAATACCCGTGACGGTACTGGAAGGGTCCTTAGCCTTGGCGAACCCGCTCACCGCCAGGGTGATGGCGATCAGCGCCGTACAGAGAAGAAAAGATACATTCGGAAAAGCAGACATGATTCCTTGAAAATTTGAGTGAGTTTGTTTCTACCACAGATTTTACGCCTGGTGAGGGTCTGCACGGCGGATATGGGGGCGCATCCGGCAGCATAAATTTATGGGGAGGGCAGCACGTTCTTCGTGTTCGGAGTCGGAATAATACCGGGGTAGAATAGCTCATGAAGGTGTTAGGTGACTGGCAGAGTCAGCGCCAAATGCCCAGGCTGTGCGCCGGGTTGCGCCTTCGTCACCGTGATAAAAAATAGGGAGTTAAGTGTATGCCTATCGCGTTGCCTGAGCCCGTGTCTTTAGCTGTTGAAGCACTCGACCTTGAGGTCGCTATTACCGCAGCAGAAACCCAGGATGCGACTGCAGAGTTACCGCATGAAGAACTTTTTGACGTAAGCACCGAAGATGGTGTGATCCAGATTGTTCAGCGGGAACGATACTGGAAATCCAAGTTTGCCAAGCGCACCTCGTTTTTATCCTTTGGGGGGCCGAAGATCGTTATCAGCCTTCCTCACGATTCTTTTCTTGACGTTCTGCGGGTTCAGACAAACTCAACATGCCGCCTAGAAGGGGTGCGCACCACGCACGCAGATTTGGCAGCGACTACGGGCACTATTCGCTGTTTGAACGCATCGTTTACGCATGCGAAGGTGACCGCGAAATCTTCGTCCGTGAAGATGGTAGACAGTACAGTGGCTGAAGATGCGACTCTCATGGTCACGGGCGGCTCGGTGACAACGACCGGGACTTTCACCGAGATGCCGGGGTACCGGATCGAGGATGTTTCGGGCAAGGTGCAGATTTTGGATCAGCCGTGCGAACCGGGCGACTCACACAATGCGAAGGGGCAGCCCAGCGTGTTTATCAACTGCATCGGCGGGTCCGTAACGCTGGCGTAGGCGCTGTACGCTTCTTTGCCGGGTCTCTTTCTGGTCGCATAAAAAGACTCTTTAGTCCACTAAAGCGGGTTTTCTGCCACGTTAGTGGAATAAAAAGCCTTTTTAGCATCTACCCATCTGGCGTGATGCTTAGCTGTAGAACCTTAACCGACGTACTGGTTGATTTCGTTCTGCAGAGCCTGGATGGTCTGGGAGGGACCGTCGAGGCGGCGATCCTGGGAGATACCATAGTGCTTCTGTAAGTTTTCGATAACAGTATTATTGATCATACTGGGAACCGGGTACTCGATGTTATTGAGTCCTAGCCACAATGACATGTGGAGGATAGTGGGGGAACCTTCTGCCTGCCTAGGCTCTACCCATTCCCAGCCACCGACGATTCCAGGGCATGCAGGTGCCATGTGCGAAGGCTGGGAACTAATCACTCCATCAACGATAAGACCAGCACCCCTGACGGCGTTCATGAACCGCTGCAGTCCCGCGCTGGTTTCTTCGCCCCACCAGCCGTCGGCGGAGATGGCGTTGGCGGAGGTTGCGGTGACTAGGGTGGAGCCGAAGGCGAGCACGCCTGCGGCAGGGACGCCTAGCGCGCCTGCTTTGAGGAGCTTGCGGCGGGAAAGGTTAGCGTTTTCGAGAGACATAGTATTTCTTCCTTACGTATTTTGAGATATGTAAAGAGACAAATAACAAATACCTAGCTGGGGTACATTTCATAAGAAGAAAAGCGCCCCAGCTAGGAATTGTACGAAGAGTCTAAATTAAACGTACTGGTTGATTTCGTTCTGGAGAGCCATGATTGTCTGGGAGGGACCGTCGAGGCGACCATCCTTAGGATTGATATTATAGTGAGTCTCCAAGAGGATTACATCATATGAAGAAATCGTGCCGCTTACTGACTCTGCACGCAGCCATTTTTGCATCCAAGCAATGGTGGGAGAACCCATTTCCTGCCCCTTAGGTACCCATTCCCAGCCACCGACAATTCCGGGGCAATCAGGTGCCATGCTTGAAGGCTGGGAGCTAATGACTCCATCAACGACAAGGCCAGCGTTCATGACAGTATTCATGAACTGTTGCAGACCGGATGAGGTCTCGGAACCCCACCAGCCGTCGGCGGAGATGGCGTTAGCGGAGGTTGCGGTGACCAGGGTGGAGCCGAAGGCGAGCACACCTGCTGCAGGGACGCCTATGGCACCTGCCTTGAGCAACTTGCGGCGGGAAAGATTAGCGCTTTCGAGGGACATGAAAATATCCTTTCATCGGTGATGCAGGTTATTCCTGCATTTTCACTGTAAAAGGATTCATCGACAAATATCAACCCTAAATTTATTCTTCTATAAAGTTAAATAAAAACTTTTTAAACTTTTTCTGAGTATATTCATGAGCGAAATATTATTATATACGAATAAAATTTTTAAGCATTTTAAAGAGTTGTATAATATGTTTATTTAATGAATGATGTACGAAAAATAAAATATTATGCCCCAGCGGTGTTATAGTTCCTTGAACTCGTCTATTGTGGATCGATACTCTAAAGAGACCGCAGTAGAATGCAGGGAGAGATAATGATGAAAGCCAGTTTTATCACCGGAATTCGGAGCGTCGAAGCGCGCGATATTAAAGATGCACACCCCCAACAACCCGATGAGGCCCTCATTCGAGTTGCCTATGCGGGCATCTGTGGGACCGACCTTGAACTGTACGACGGTACCTCAAACTATCTGCGGCGCGGTCTGACCGAGTACCCTCATCATTACGGACATGAGTGGGTGGGTGTGATTGAGACCCCGCCGCAGACCGCTCACAACAGTCGATTAAAAACCGGTGCCGTGGTCACCGGAAGCACCATGATTCCCTGCCTGACCTGCGATTTCTGCCAGCGTGGGCGGCGTAACCTCTGCACGAACCTGCGCGAAGTCGGTCTCTATAAGCATGGCGGGGCAGCGGCACAAAAGCTTGTAATGCCAGCGCATGTGTTGACCGTTATTGACGACGGTTCGGGTGCAGAGCCGCATCCCGAATATATTCTGATCGAACCTCTTGTGACGGTTTTGGAGGGTCTAGCGAAAGCCACCCCAGAACCCGGCGATAGGGTACTCGTGCTGGGCGGTGGCACGATCGGCACCCTCGCGGCGCTGGTACTCAAGCAGTACCCCGTTGAGGTCGCGGTCGTTGATCCCTCGCAGCCCGTGCATCTTGCCGAGCTTGGGATTAGGGCCTATAAAACGGTGGACGCGCTCCCCGCCGGAGACTGGGATGCTGTGTGGGAGTGCTCCGGTTCTGCTGCGGCGCTGCAAGCTACGCCGTCCCTGCTGAGGAATGGAGGTGCGGCGGTGCTGATTGGTTTCCCGCCTGTGCAGACCGATCTTGACGCCTCGGAGCTTGCCCTGAGGGGGCAGTACCTGGTGGGCATCCGTCACGGCATCGACCACTATGCGGCTGCCGCGCAGTTCGTGCGGGAGCATCGGGACGAGCTGGGCACACTCATCGATTGCAGCTACAGCCTCGACGATGCGCAGGCCGCTTTCGAGCGATTGGAAGCAGGGGAGCGGGAACGCCCCAAGGTTATGCTGAGTATCGATTAGTATAATTTCCTCACTTGCTGCATAAAAAGATTCTTTATTTCACTAAAGCATGAGAATCCGCTTTAGTGGAATAAAGAGTCTTCTTATTATCGACTCCCAGTAGTCGATCGTTATATGGCTAGAAGGTGTTAACCGACGTACTGGTTAATTTCGTTCTGCAGGGCCATGATGGTTTGGGAGGGACCGTCGAGACGACCGTCCTGCGTGATGCCGTAATGTTCCTGTAGGTTTTTGATCCCGGGAGTGGTGATCGTGCCAAAAAGCATTGCCCCCTGAAGGCCTGAACCGTCCCCCCAAAGTGGAGAGTTATAAGGTAAGTGTTTCAGCCATGCGTTCATAGCTTGGATGGTTGGGGAGCCTGCTGCACCGTCTACCCATTCCCAGCCACCAACAATTCCTGGGCAGTTTGGTGCCATACTTGAAGGCTGGGAGCTGATAACCCCATCAACAGTGAGACCAGCGTCTACGACGGCATTCATGAACTGTTGCAGACCGGATGAGGTCTCG
>NZ_KV815272.1:0-176360 GCF_001814205.1 Rothia sp. HMSC036D11 | reverse complement strand
CCGGATGAGGTCTCGGAACCCCACCAGCCGTCGGTTTCAATAGCGTTGGCGGAGGTTGCGGTTACGAGGGTGGAGCCGAAGGCGAGTACGCCTGCGGCGGGAACACCTATAGCACTTGCTTTGAGGAGCTTACGGCGAGAAAGATTGGTGTTTTCGAGTGACATAATGCATCCTTTCGTCTGCACTGCGGATAATTCCTGCATTTCCACCCTAAAATTAATTATCGGAGGATTGCAACCATAGTTTTAATCCAATAAAGTATGCATGAAAGCTATCTATAATTTATTCAATATTGTTATACACTTAAAAGATTCTTGATAGTAAATAAAATAGATTTGCTATGAAGAGCCTTTTTAGTAATATAAAATATAAATGCTAAATTCCAATCAGTGTTATATTGTATTCTTCCGCAACCGCATCCCAATCCTTTATAAACTTCGCTGCGCGTGCCCCAGACTTGCAAAACACACCCACGCGCTCCCCGGCGAGCGGCTTCAACATGGCGCGCACCGCATCCTCGGTAGCTACAGACAGAGGAAGGTGCAGGGAATCCGGGTGCTTCACCTGGGTTTCGCGTTCGCTCTGCTCGCGCACATCCAGCAGAATTTTCGGCAGTTTGTAGGCGCTTAAATCCGTCACGGATGCCCGCTCCGGGTCAGGGGAGAGCGCAAAATTCTGGAAGGTACCACTCAACGCCTCGTAGGTGAGCAGCTGCCCCTCAAGCGTGGGCAGCCCCGCCAGGAACTTGAGCGTTTCCGTCGCCATGAGCGAACCAATCACCGCCGTGGTAGCGCCCAGCACCCCGGCCTCGGCGCAGGATTCCAAGGTTTCCGGAGTTGTAGGGAACAGATCACGCAGATGTGCCGACCCTGAGCGGAAGACGCTCACGCTGCCCTGATACCGCAGCACCGACCCCCACACCAGCGGAATACCGGTTATCTCGGCGGCATCGGCAATCAAATATTTAGTCGCAAAGGTATCGGTACAATCGACGATCACCGCAGGGTTCTCATCGGCGAGCAGGTCAAGAATCCAGGATGCCTCCAGGTACCGCCGATACACCGTCACCCTCAGCGCCGGGGCAATCTCGCGGGCACGATGCGCGGCAACCTCAGCCTTCGCCCGGCCGCAATCGGCGATCCCGAACAACGGCTGGCGCTGCAGATTCGACAGCTCAATCACATCGTGATCGACGAGCGCAATCGACCCGACCCCGGCGGCGGCGAGCGCCTGCACCACCGGGCACCCCAGACCGCCCGCACCGATAACGAGCACATGCGCATTGGCGACCGCCTTCTGGTCGAAACCGGGCAGACGATCCTGCCGCGATATACGCTCTGCTTCGAGATCCTGCGCTTGAGCAGGGCTCTCCGGCGCTAGAATCTGCGGTGTATCAGGCACCGAAGGGCGATCATGCGAGGTCACATCCATGACACCAGACCCTCCGCCGGGGAGGAAGCCTTCGCGTGCTCGCGCTGGGGAATCCTGCCCGCGCCTCGCGCCAGATAGCCTGCCTCAACGGCGGCTTTCATGGCTTGCGCCATCGCCACCGGGTCCTGCGCACGGTTGACCGCCGAGGCCAACAGCACACCCGAGCAGCCCAGTTCCATAGCAAACGCGGCGTCTGAGGCGGTGCCAACCCCCGCATCCAGCAGCACCGGAACCGTGGCGCGGGAGCAAATCAGCTCAATATTGTGCGGGTTCAAAATGCCCAGCCCCGTGCCGATGGGGGAGCCGAGCGGCATGACCGCCGCGACTCCCACATCCTCTAAACGTTTGGCGATCACCGGGTCATCAGAGGTGTACGCCATGACCGTGAACCCTTCCGCCACCAGCGTTTCGCAGGCGGTCACGGTCTCGCACACATCCGGCAGCAGGGTATCTTCATCGCTAATCACCTCAACCTTAACCCAGTTCGTGCCCAGGGCTTCGCGCGCAAGCCGGGCGGTGATAACGGTATCGCGTGCGGTACGGCACCCCGCCGTATTAGGTAGAGGCGCAATATTTAGCCTGGTCAGAAGCGGAAAAATAGGGGTACCCGAGGCGTGCCTGCGCATCGCGACCGTGGTCATCTCGGTACCGGATGCGACCAAAGCTTTTTCGAGCAGGTCCATGCTGGTGGCGCCCCCGGAACCCATAATGAGCCGGGATGAGAACTCTTTCTCAGCAATAATCATGGCTTCTACCCGCCCTGAACTGCGGTCAGCGCATCGACCCTAGCGCCCTCGGGCACTTCGGTACTCGCCCACCGTGAACGCGGCACCACAGCACCATCGAGTGCGACAGCGACACCCTGATCGGTGCCCGCCTGCTGAAGAATCAGCACCTCAAGATTCGTGGCAGAAATGTCTAATAATGTGCCGTTATAGGTTATTTTCATGGATTATTCCTCTCGTTGTTAGTGCACAAACTGGCGGTATGTACTAGCAAATCGCGTATCAGCGCTCAAACCTCTTCGGCGAGCAGGGCGCAAACTCCGGCGGAATATCCCCGCCCAAAAACACCTCCGCACCGGCTTTCCCAGCGAGAGCCGCCAGTAAAATTCCGTGCCGAAAATACCCGTTCGAGATCAGCTGCCGCCGCCCGGTCGCCGTTATGCAATAGCCAAAGATCGGCAGATCATCCGGAGTTCCGGGGCGCACCCCCACATTCGCCTCAATGAGCTCGCATTCTTCCACCGCAGGAACCACCCGAATCGCATCTTTGAGCAGCTGATACACGCCGTCCACACCGGGGCGTGTGCGCGTGTCCTCGCGGCTTGTCGCACCGATACACACCTCACCGCCAGGCCGTGGAATCACATAAACGGGCCGCCCGTTCACGAACCCGCGCACTACGTGCTCCACCAGCGGATGCGGCGCCTGCAAACGCAGAATATCGCCATAAACCGGTCGCAGTGGATACTTCCCCGCCGCGCCCAAACCGGTGCACACAATATCCCCAAAATCCGGGTCAGTCACACGCTCACGCACAAACTCGACCCCGCGCGCCCTCAACGCCTTCACGAGAGCCTGCAAAAACAGCCGAGGCGCCAGCTGATGATCGCCCTCAATCAACGCCGCACCCGCCAAATCCGGGGTAAGTGCAGGTTCCAGGGCGCGCGCCCGGCTCACGGGAATGG
Source organism: Rothia sp. HMSC036D11 (assembly GCF_001814205.1). Taxonomy (NCBI): domain Bacteria; kingdom Bacillati; phylum Actinomycetota; class Actinomycetes; order Micrococcales; family Micrococcaceae; genus Rothia; species Rothia sp. HMSC036D11. The sequence goes on along the minus strand of NZ_KV815272.1, from coordinate 173,239 downwards.
CCCCGGCACTGCGGTTGAGCGAATGGTAATACTCAGAAACATCGCGCAGATGCGCCGCATCCGCACGGTCACTCGCCACCACCAACGTGCCGGTCGTATCGTAGCCGGTGGGGGCGTCCGTTACCGCAGAGAGCCTGCGCATGAGCGAAGGGTACGCATTCGCGCTGGCGGTCATTAGTGGGAAAAGTGCATCCTGTTGAAACTGCACTTCGGCAATAGGTGCGAGCATTCCACCCGCAAAATAGCTGGCACCCGTGCCGCGCTCGCCGGGGGTTGGGTCATAGATGCGCACCCGCTGGCCGTGTTCGGTAAGCTCAAAGGCGGTGGTCAGCCCAATAATTCCGCCGCCCACCACGGTAATAACTTCTGCCATGATTATGCTTGCAATTCCGGGTTTTCCACGAAGGCGCGCGCCATTGCAACCCCGGCAACCCCTGTTTCGCGGATGCTCGGGCAGTCCTGGGGCCAAATATCGCCGATGGCGACCACTGGAACCTCCGAGAGCTCGGCAAGTTCACGCAGCCCTTCAATACCCAGCGGCGGGCGGTTTGAGGCTTTGGTCGGGGAAGGGCGGAACGGCCCAGCACCAATGTAGTCGATCAGGTGCGCAACGGTGTTGGCGCGCTCAACAAGCTCGCGAGTGCCGGTGGTGAGACCAATAATGGCGTGCTCGCCCAGCAGACGGCGGGCATCGGCGACGGGCAGATCGTCTTGACCTATATGTACCCCGTCGATGCGCACCCCGCGAGCGCGCAGGGCGAGGGCAACATCCGCCCGGTCGTCGATGAGTATCTTCTGGTGGGGGAGTGCGATGCGCGCGATCTCTTCGGCAAGGGCATACAGGTCGCGGGCGCTGATGGGCTTGGAACGCACCTGTATGCAGGTGGCGTGCCGTGCCCGCCGCACCGTTTCGACGGGGTTTTCGCCGGTGACCAGATACAGCGAAAGGTCTAAAGGTGTGGCAGTTTCAGCGGTATTACTGGTTGTCATGGGACCACGATTCGACTGTGAAAGTAGTGTTTCCTGCGTGCTCACGCGGGTGTTGCGGTGATTTTGCGACGATGCGGCACACGCAGATGTTTCCCACTCAGGCTAGCACACAACCTTTATCGCGGTTCTTGGCGGCGTTTTTATTGCTATGACATGCTGCCTGAATCCGCAAGCAGGTAGTTTTTGACCGAAAAGGTAGGAAAATACTACCTGCTCGGGTCAAAAACCACCTGCTCGCGGGGCTAGCTGAGGAAAATAAAAAAGCCCTGGCAAATACCAGAGCATTTAAGAGCGGCTGACGGGCTGGAGGGTGCGGATTCCGAGCGGGCGAGGTGCCAAATCCGCGCCTGGAAGCGATTCCCGTCTAAAATTGGGCACACGAAAACCCCTAACAGAAGCTAGGGGTTTATGAGAGCGGCTGACGGGAATCGAACCCGCGTATCAGGCTTGGGAAGCGTGCGCTCTACCATTGAGCTACAGCCGCGCATCCGTGATCGGACTTAACCTAGTGTAGCGTGTGCTGCCTCGGTTCGCACACTTTGCCGCAGATTTTTATTTTTGACTTGTCGGCTGTTCTTTTTGAGCAATGGTGAAGTATGGAGTCTGGAGTCGGTATCCTTAGAGTGTGCTTATTTCAGACCGCGATATTCGACGAGAAATTGCTGACGGCCGTATCGTACTTGAGCCGTTTGACGATTCGATGATTCAGCCGGCGAGCGTCGATGTGCGCATCGACCGCTTTTTCCGTCTGTTTGACAACCATAAGTACCCGCATATTGACCCGTCGCAGGAGCAGGAAGAACTGACTCGTCTGGTGGAAGTTGCCCCCGACGAGCCTTTTATTCTGCATCCTGGCGAGTTCGTGCTCGGTTCCACCTACGAACAGGTGACCCTGCCTGCGGATGTGGCGGCTCGCCTGGAAGGTAAGTCTTCACTCGGGCGTTTGGGGCTTTTGACCCACTCAACCGCAGGGTTCATTGACCCCGGTTTTTCAGGGCACGTGACCCTGGAACTGTCTAATATGGCGACCCTGCCGGTCATGCTGTGGCCCGGGTCTAAGGTCGGTCAGCTGTGTTTCTTCCGGCTCACAAGCGAGACTGAGCATCCGTATGGTTCCGGCGCATACGGAAACCGCTACCAGGGGCAGCGCGGGCCGACCGCATCGCGCAGCTACCTGAACTTTCACCGTACAGAGATCCCCGTTGAGAAATCTGGCGACTAGTCGCCGTCCGCATGATTTTTTCAAGGAGATACCTTGTCGTTCAAGACAATGGCTTTAAGCCCTGCCGGTGCCGATCTGAAGGTTATTTTTGGTCCCGGTGTTCCCGATGCGCTGCGCGAGCAGATCGTACAGACCTGGGGGAGTCTAGCCCCGCGCCTCTTCGATAGTGTGCATGATGCCCTTGAGGCAACCCAGTCTGTGGCGCACGCTATTGTGCTCACGGACGGGAGTGTGAATCTGTTTGACGAGCACCCCGACCTGGTGAACCCGTTCGGGATTCTGCAGATTCTTAATATTCAGAACGAGAAGCAGGCGTTGGAGACTCTGACGTCTAATCTGACGGTTGCTATGATTCAGCAGTTGGCGGGTAAGCGCACCATGCTGCACGCTGCCGCCATTGGCGACCCCGCTACGAAGCGCGCGCTGGTGCTGGTGGGTGCTTCGGGGCGGGGGAAGACGACTGCCGCGCAGTATCTGGGGAAGAAGTTCACCTATCTTACGGACGAAACCACGATCGTGGGCGCCGACCGCGAGATTTACCCCTACCCAAAGCCGCTGTCGCTGGTAGTCTCTGATGACGAGCCGAAGGAACAGCGCAACCCTGTGGATCTGGGTCTGAACGCGGCGGACTGTGAGGATACGAGCTATACAGCCGCTCGCGTCGTCATGGTGGGGCGCACCGATGAGCCCACGAAACCCTATCTTGAGCGTGTGAGCCTGGGGGATGCGCTCATGTCGATTGCCGAGCAGACCTCCGGCGTGGCGCTCAACCCCGAGGGTGTGCTCTCGATTATTCGCCTGTTTGAGCAGTGCGGCGGCGTATGGCGGCTGGTGTATTCCGAGGTTGAAGATATTGAGCCGCTCGTGCGTGAACTTCTCGCCGAGAATGCTGTGCTCCCGAACTCCGAGAGAGTGGACGAGCACGAGACCTTTGAGGTGCACGACCGCTTGCCGAACGTATACCCTAACGGCACGCAGGTTCTTCAGCGCATGTTCGGTACCGTCGGGTACTTGGTGGATGGAGAAAGATTCCTGCTGCATCACGGAGATTCACTGGATGAGCTTTCCGCATTCGCGGCGGAGTGTTGGATTAACGCCGCTCACGAGCTGACGGTGCGGGAGCACTACGAAGTCATGCGTGAGTTGTTTGAGGGGCTGCCCGAGGATGCGCATCGCCAGGTTGTTGAGCAGCTGTCTGAAAGCGGCATACTCACGATGCGCACCGTAGACGACCCGCTGTATACCGAAGAAGACTCGAACTAAAAACCCAATAAATACGCGAGCAGATAGCAATCCGCTATCTGCTCGCGGGGTAAGACTCGTAGGTCAAGGGGGGCGAGTAAAGAACTACCGCTGCGCCGCCTTGGCCGCTTTCTTTTCGGCGCGGCGTGCCTTGCGCAGGTGAAGCGCTTGTGGCGATTCTAACGGCAGGGTCATGAGCAGGCCCGCCAACACCACGATCATAATGCCGACAATACCCCACACCTGGGCGTTGAAAATCGTGACAAACAGCCCGAACAGCATGGGTGCCAAGAAGCTGGTTGCACGCCCGGTCGTCGAATACAGCCCGAAGAGCTCACCTTCCGTACCGGGATCGGCGATGCGCGCCAAGAAGGTACGCGACGAGGACTGCGCGGGCCCCACGAAGAGGGCGAGAATGAGTGCGCAAATCCAGAAGGTCATGGGGTAGGGGAACAAGAGTAGGGGTACGGCGGCGATTAGGATGGCCACCAGTGAGAAAATAATAATCTTTTTGGGCCCCAGATAGTCATCTAGGTACCCGCCCAGCACTGCGCCTACGGCGGCAACACCGTTGGCGGCAACACCAAAAATAATGACATCCGAGGTGCTGAACCCGAAGGACCCAGCCGCCAACACGCCGCCGAAGGTGAAGATACCGGCTAAACCATCGCGGAAGATAGCGCTGGCACACAGGAAATAAAGGGTTTGCGGTGCCGTGGTGCGCAGCCGCATAATGGTGCGCCACAGCTCCTTGTAGGCTGCAAAAAGACCGCCTTGGCGTGCCGGAGAAAGCCTGGCTAAGCCGCGTTCTAAGAACCTGAGTTCGCCTGTGGGAAGGACCTCCGGGAGCACCCGTTCGCGGCGGCGCATCCGAATTAGCAAAGGCGTGCAGAAGATCAGGCACCATAGGGCAGAAAACAGCGCCACTGCGCGAATATTGAAGGCGTTATCGGTGCTCAGGTGCAGCCCGTTAGGCTCAAGTACGAAGCCCCACAACACGATAATTAGGGCCACTAGGCCGCCCACATACCCCGCCGACCAACCGATCCCAGAGATTTTACCGATATTATTCGGGGTTGAAATGCGTGGAAGTATAGCGTTGTAATTCACGACCGCAAATTCGCTGAATACGCTCGCCGCAGATACGAGAATCACGCCCAGCCACAGATGCGCTTCATCGGGAAATACGAAAAAACACAGTCCAGAGAACGCCACCAGAGAAAGCGTATTAACACCTAACCAGAAAATACCTTTGCCGGATTTATCGGCGCGCTGGCCCGAAACCGGAGCGAAAAAGGCAATACAGAACCCGGCAACGGTCAATCCCAGTGACAGTGCCGCCGATGCATCCTCGGTTGAGCCGAAGTAAGAGCTGGTGAGATAGACCGTAAAAATAAAGGTCATCATGATGGTGTCGAAGCTCGACGAGCCGACATCCCACAGCACCCAAGAGGCAACCGAACGACGGCTGGTACTGTGGTCGGGAATGCGTCTAGTCATAACGGATGTGTTCACTTTCGTGTAAGACGCAGCTAGGCGCCCTCAATCTGGTGCTGGTCTTGTAGCTTACCCCGGCGGCACTGCCGTAGGCATCGCCTCCCAGCGTGCCGAGCGCCTTATTCTCTTCTGAACGGGCAGACTATTCAGCACATCGGAAAGGATGCGCACACCGCTGCAGTGTGAAGACTGCTGGGGCGGCGCATCCACCCAAATTACACCGTGAAATTATGAGAAGAAACGGCGCTGTGCGCGGGCAATACCGACGCTTACCAGAGCACCCACCACGGAGGTGATGACGGTCCACACAATAACATTGCGCAGAGTGTCTTCGGACTCGGGACCGATGGTAGGAGGTTCGTTACCGGTCACACGCTTCCATGCTGCGCCAAGACCTTTGCTTGTCAGGGCGGCGGCGGCCATATTGGCACCGGTGATAGCAATCTTTGCTACGGGGTTCATATCTTCTCCTCAAAAATCAGAAGTGACTATCCCTAGCCTATCGGCTTTGCGGCTCAGATGCAGAGAACATGACCTGTTTTAACGCGCGTATACACGAAAAATCGGGGTAAAAACTCTAGAACGTGAGAAAAAGCACAGTATTGCGGGTCTGAAAGGCGTATACCAGCGGCAAATCAAGGAATCATATTACCGACCTGCCACACGTTCTTGTCATAAACCGATTCAAAAACTCAACGAACTCACAGAAAACGACTCATACAGCATAGAATGTAAACGTTTATAAGCTTCGAACTCTCGAAGCAACACGACAGGGGAGCGCCGCAGACGGGCGCTGAGAGTGCAACGCAGACCCTCGAACCTGATCCGGTTAGTACCGGCGTAGGGAGTCGAAATATGTTTTCTCAACACCCCACCCGCAACGGGTGTGGATGTTCCCCTTCCAATCATGGGAGGAAAATATGTCTCAAAAATCTCGCCTCAGCTGGCGGGTCAATGAAATCGTCATCGTCTCTGTGGTCGCCGCCGCCTGCGCGGTAATCTTCTGGATCTGGGATATTGCCGTAGACCCCGCCACTAAAACGCTCTTCGCGGTGGTTCCCGAATACCGACCCATCGTCGCCGGTATGTGGCTGCTCGCCGGTGTGCTCGGCGGGTACCTTATCCGCAAGCCCGGCGCTGCGCTCTACTGCGAAATCGTCGCCGCCGTCATCTCCGTATTCCTCACCGGAGGCGCCTGGAGCCAATCAATCCTCATCGCCGGATTCTTCCAGGGAATTGGCGCTGAAATCGCTTTCGCCGTGTTCGGGTACCGCGTCTGGAACCTCAGCACAGCAGCCTTCGCGGGCGCACTGAGCGGGCTCTTCATGGGCGTCAACGAAATCATCATCTACTACCCAGACATGGAAATCTTCAAAGCCGTCATCTACGTGGTATGCGCGGTCGTCTCAGGAATTGTGCTCGCCGGGGTACTCTCCTGGGGACTCACGAAAGCGCTCGCTAAAACCGGGGTACTCGCCTCGCTAGCCTCCGGCGTGCAGGCACGTACCGCACGCGGATAACGGGCAGGCGGCGTATGTCACAGCCTATCTCAACGCTCAAACCCTCAAACACGGAACATCCTGAACCATCCGCAACCCAGGATGCAACCATGACCGAACCCCACAGTACCGCCCCCGATGCGCCCGCCCGCGGTGCCGCAATCGACCTTCACAACTTCGGTTGGCACCACCCCGGGCGCGAAAAACCCGCGTTCTCGAACGTGAACCTGCGCATCGAACCCGGGCAGAAAGTACTGCTGCTGGGGCCCTCCGGCGCAGGAAAATCAACGCTCCTGCACGCTATCGCCGGGGTGCTGCACGATCACGACGGGCAGAGCCAAAGCGGTAGCGCGCGCATCGACGGCGTAGACCCCGAAGACGCTCGCGGACTCATCGGGCTCATGCAGCAAGACCCAGAATCATCGGTCGTGCTCGCCCGCGTGGGCGATGACGTAGCCTTCGGCCCCGAAAATCTTGCGGTCGCACGCGAAGAAATCTGGGCGCGCGTTGATGATGCGCTCGCCGCCGTCGGGCTCGACTACCTGCCGCATGAGCATCCCACGAATGCGCTTTCGGGTGGGCAGAAACAACGCCTGGGGCTCGCCGGAATCCTGGCGATGCACCCGCGCGCCATTCTGCTTGACGAACCCACCGCGAACCTCGACCCCGAGGGCGTTCAGCAGGTGCGCGATGCCGTGGTGCAGGCGGTCACGGCAACCGGTGCCACCCTGATCGTCGTCGAACACCGGGTGGGCGTGTGGGCGCAGCATATGGACCGCGTTATCGTGCTCGGTGCCGATGGAGGCATCACCCACGACGGCGCGCCCGAAACTGTGCTCGCCCAAGCCCGCGAAACCCTCATCGCCAACGGCGTGTGGGTGCCCGGGTATATTCCCGAACCCGCCGCCGCTGCGGTACCGAGCGGGCGAATACTCCTAAGCGCCGAAAACCTTGCGATTACGCGGGAATTCCCGAGCAAGAAACAGTTACGGGCACGCCGGCGACAGCTCAAAACCATGCCGGAACCCGCATCCGTACCCCTGGATATTCCTACCCTGCGCGGGGGCATTAACCTGAGCATTCGAGAAGGCGAGCACCTGAGCATTCTCGGCCCCAACGGCGCCGGAAAATCAACCCTCGCACTCACTCTCGCCGGGCTTCTCTACGCCCCCAACGGAACCCTGCACGCCCACGAAGCACTGCGCGAGTTCGACCAAAACCCAACGGCAGAAAGCTCCCTCACCCGCGAGAAAACAGCCGCCAGCTGGGATATTCCCTCCTGGACTCCCGCCCAGCTGCTCGGGCGCATCGGCTACGTTTTCCAAGAGCCCGAATACCAATTCGTGCGCGGCAGTGTGCGCGAAGAACTCGAACTCGGGCCGCGCCGCCTCGCCGCCCTGCGCCGCGAAAAAATTGATGAGGATGCGCTCGCCGCCGCCACCGCATCCCTCGCCGAACGCTTGCGTTTAGACGGACTCTTAGATGCCAACCCGTTCACGCTTTCGGGCGGGCAAAAACGCCGGCTGTCGGTTGCATCTGCTTTGGCGACGGCGCCGCGCGTGCTGATTCTTGACGAACCGACCTTTGGGCAGGATGCGAGCACCTGGGGCGAACTGGTGCGCCTGATTCGCGGGCTTCTTGCTGAGGGGGTTGCGGTGATCTCGGTGACCCACGATCTCGAATTTACGGCGGCTTTGGGCGGGCGGAGCATCACGCTCGAAAGTCTGCCGCATGAGCCCGCAGACCGGGGCCTTCAGGAAGGGAAGTAGCGTATGAATACCGATTTTTTCGGGCCGAGTGCCGAGCGCAACAGCTGGTTTGGCGGGCTTAACGCGGGCGTCAAATTAGTGGTTGCGGGCGTGCTGGTTCTTGCGGCAATCCTCATTCAAGACCCGGTAACCGCGGCTATCATCTTTGGGCTGGAGCTGCTGGGGTTTATTGCGGTCGGGTTTCGACCTGTGAACCTGCTGGCGCGCAGCTGGCCTATCCTGATCGCGGTGCTGACCACCGGCTGGAGTGTGGCGATCCTTGTTAATAAAACCGGTGCCGTACTGCTCGATTTTGGGCTGAACACCATCACGGAAGGGTCACTCGCGGCGGCGTTTTCGATGATGATTCGTTCCCTGGCGATGATTCTGCCGACCTTCGCATTTGTGCTCTCAACAGACCCAACCGACCTGGGCGATTCGCTTGCCCAAACTTTCCGCCTGCCCGCCCGTTTTGTACTTGCCGCTTTGGCGGCGTTACGCCTTGTCGGCATCCTATTTGGGGAGTGGAATACGCTGGGGCAGGCGCGGCGTGCACGCGGGCTGGGTGCGGGTCAGGGCCCGCTCGGGCGCATCAAAACCGGTGCAGGGCAGGCCTTCGCGCTCATGGTACAGGCAATTCGCCGTGGTTCGCGCCTTGCGGTCACGATGGAGGCGCGTGGTTTCGGCACCGGCAAACGCTCCTGGGCACGCGTGCCCGCCTATTCCCGGCGTGATGCGTATGTTGCGGTTGCCGCCGCCGTGATCGTGGCGTGCGCCTACGGGGTTTCGTTGGGGCTGGGAACTCTGCGCTTCTTGTGGCAGTAGCCGCATCGAAGTTGCCGCTATATTTTTCAACCCCGAAAATACCGGGTTAAAGGCGCGGCGCAAGTATCAGCCTTGCGCCGCTAACCCTGTACTTTAGCCCTGTGCCAGGTATTCCAAGAACCGGTGCGTGAGCTGCGCATCGTGCGCTAACGCCGTACCGTTCAGGTGTGTGACGGGGGCGAGCAGACGCACCGAGGAGGCGAGCCACACCCCATCTGACTCGAAAAGATCCTGCGGGTACAGCGGACCGTATCCCAGTTCCCAGCCGTCGCGCCGTGCCGCCTCAAAAATAGCGCCCTGCGTGGTACCGGGCAGGATTCCGTGGTTCGGTTCGGGGGTGTACAGCGTCTTTACACCGTTTTCGATACGCGCCATCAGCACCGACGAGGTTGCCCCCTCCAGAATGCGGCGGTTGTCGGTCATAAAAATCGCGTCGTCCGCGCCCCGGCTGTGCACATACCGTAAAACCGCCATATTGACCGCATATGAGAGGGTTTTCGCGCCCGCCAGCAGCCAGGGGTATGCGGTGTTGTCGGCGGGGTCGTGCCCGCGCGGCAGCAGCATGGCCTTCACGCCGTTCTGCCGCTGGTTCACGGTAGTTTCGGGCACAGGGGATGCGATGAGCAGGGTGTATGGTCCGGCGGGCATTCCCACAGAGGCATGCGGCAGCCCGCGCGAGATAATGATTTTGACGATATGCTCCTCGCCGAGTTCCGTGTGGGCGCCGGGCACGGCCTGGTCGAGGAGGTTCGCCAGCGCATCCCGAAGCTGGTGTAGATCAGGTTCGGGCAGGTCGAGCATACGCGCCGAAGATTCGAGTCGGGCGAGGTGCATATCAAGTTTTCGCACCCGCCGATCAACGGCGAGCATGGTCTCAAAAACGCCGTCGCCACGGGTAAATCCTTGGTCTTCCACGCCGATAAGCGGTTGGGTGGGGTCTACGGAAACGCCTTGCGGGTTCTCTGAATTTAGGAGCATTACGGAACTAGTCATGTTTCCAGTGTAGTGGCTCACGTGCCCTCACAGCAGTGCACGCCGAGCGGGCCCAGCTCCCAGGTGGCGTTTTCGGCGATAAAGTATATGTCTGCCTCGGCGATGTCCTCGAAGGTTTCGGGGTTGTCGTTGTACCCTTCGATGTCGAGCCCGATTTTGCCGTCCCGTTCGAGAGTATGAACTCCGCTGCATATGCTGATGAACGGGCCTTGCACCCGGTAGTCCGAAATATTTGTCAGGGTTACGGTGACGTGCCGCCAGACGTCGTCGTTAGCGGCTTTCTCCCAGCCGCCGTCTACATGGTTCCAGTCCACCGCGCAGAATCGCAGACGAACAGCTGTTCCATTTGCATAGGTTACGGTGATCGAATCCAGCCAGCAGTCGTAGAAGTGGTTGAACCGTTCGATGATCTCTGCACTTGTGAGGTTTTCGTCGGGGCTCACGGTCAGCCTCCTTAAAATCTTAGGATTTATCAGAATACCAGCAGCTAGGGCGATTACGAGGAGAAGCGGGTTTCTGCTCGAAAATGATGATATTTCTTCATCTTTTCGGCAAAAACCCGCTTCTTGGGTATCAACGTCTTAACATGCTCGATGCGAAGCGTTAGCGCCCACCTTCGCCACCGTCTGCCGCATAGTCGGCATCCTTACGCGGGGTTGTGAAGAGCACCAGCGCGGTCATCAGTGCGAAGCCCAGAATTGAGAACGCCATCGGCATATAGGAACCCTCACCGCCCAGTGAAACCAAGGGCGCGGCAAGTCCGCCCAGAAGCGCCTGAATCGTGCCCATCACGGCGGATGCGCTGCCCGCCATATGGCGCGCCTCGTTCAGCGCCAGCGCCGAGGAGTTACCAAAAATCAGACCCACCGAGCAGGTGAGGCAGAACAGCAGAATCAGGGTGGGCCACAGTGAAATACCCAGCGCGAATGAGATAGTCAGCAGACTTGAGACCGTCAGAAGAGAAATCACGCCGATATTGACGATCACACGCTGACCGATACGACCAACCAGCGCGGTTGCCAGCGAGCTCATTGCCACAATGCCGAGGGAATTCACCCCGAAGGCGAGAGTAAACTGCCCGGCGTTGAGACCCAGAATATTCTGGAGAACGAAGGTGGATCCCGAAATATACGAGAACATTGCGCCGAAGGCAAAGCACATGGTGAGGGAAAAGCCCATGTAACGGCGGATTTTGAACACTTTCGGAATTTCGGAGTAGACACTCAGTGCGGTGCCTTTGTACCGTTTTTCAGCGGGAAGAGTCTCGCGCAGAAGGAAAATCACGGCGAGCATGAGCAGCGCGGTCACTACGGTGAGCACATGGAAAATATTGCGCCACGTGCCCCACGACAGTACCCACCCGCCGAAGAGCGGCGCCAGCACGGGGGCAAACCCGTTAATCATCATCATGACGCCCATGAGCTTGGCGGTTGCCAGCCCCTTGGTGGTGTCTGCAACGATCGAGCGGGCGAGTACTGCGCCGATAGCACCGCTGAAGCCCATGAGGAAACGCGCCGCAATGAAGACCTCAATGCTGGGCGAGAATCCGCACAGTGCGGTCGCAATAAAGCAGACTACGGCACCGATCAGAAGCGGTTTGCGGCGGCCGGTTTTATCGGAGAGCGGGCCGATCATAAGCTGCCCGAGTGCCATGCCTATCATGAAGGCGCTGAGGGTCATAGATGCGGCGGCATCGGTGGTGTTGAGCTCGCGGGCAACCGTAGGCAGCGAAGCCAGGTACATGTCGATACCCAGCGGAGCGATAGCGGTCAGCGCGGCAAGGGTGACGATAACGGGGGCAGGAATACCGAAGGAAACTTTAACATGATCAGGGTGCTCATAACCCTGCTGAGAAGTAGTCTGTGACGAAGACACGGGTAGAGTGCTTTCTAGGTTTATAAACGCGTAACGGCGCCGAATACACCCGGCTGGAAACGCAACTTTTCTAGTCTAGCGGATGCGCGCATCCGGCGTAAGTGGCGTGTGCGCTAAACTTTTTTGCCGCCGCCGGGCACATAAAAAAGCCTTGTTCGTAAAGCGGGATTTATAACTCTTCATTCACGAACAAGGTTCTTTGTATCAGGGGAGGGTAAGCACGGGCACAGCAAACAGCAGGGCAGAGGGCTACGCCGTGCGGTAGATGAGGTCCGCCTGCGTATACGTGGCGGAATATGTGGCGAAGAGGGCTTCTTCCTGCGCCGCCCAGCGTTCCCAGTGCGGGCGGTACATCTCGCCGTCGCGGTCTATCGCCCGCCTGTACCGCAGTTCGTCGGGTGCCTTCACCACGATGCGAACATCGCAGGTACCGGCGACCGCCCCCACACCCTCACAAATGATGACGGTCTCCTGGGCGGGGTCAATCGTGCGTTCGGGGCCGGGCGCATCCGCGTGCCAGTCCCATTCTCGGTAGCTGGCGGGTTTGCCTTTGCGCAGGTTCCGCGAGATTTTCTGCCACGTTTTCGTGCCTTCTTCCAGCCCGTCCCAGCCGGGGTAGATGGAGTCGAGGTTGAGCACGCGCACACCGATTCCTTCGGCAGATAAGGACTGCTCTAGGAGCTCGGAGAGCCTTGTTTTGCCGCTTCCGCTGCGCCCGTCGATACCGATGAGCATCGGTAATGCGGCGTCGCTGAAAGTGGAGTTATCGAGCGGCATTCCGTAGTCGTCTGTGGGCGGCAGGGTGAGTTCGCGGTATGTTTTCAGGCAGAATTCCAAGATTCCTTCAACGTCGTTGGTTTCGTAGCCGTTGCCGAAACCTGTGCTCCACACACCCATGAGCTAGTTTTCCTGCGAGGTTGCGCTCAGCTCGGCGATCAGCGCCCGCGCCGCGGTGTCTATAAGCTCGGTCGTGTACTCGAAGTCGCGCATCTGCCCGTACCAGGGGTCGTAGATGCCCAGCTCGTCCAGGTTTTTGCCCGCCATCGCGGGGTCGAAGGAGCGCATCATACGGATTTTGGCTTTGTCATCCTCGGTGCGTGCAAGCTGTTTCAGGTGCAGGTAGTGCGGGGTGTCCATCGCCAGAATCAGGTCGTAGCGGTCGAAGTCTTCGGCAACGAATCTGGATGCGCGGTGCCTGCTGGGGTCGATACCACGCGCGGTGAGTATGCGCCCGGCGCGGGTGTCGATGGGGTTGCCGATTTCGTAGTCCGTGATAGCGGAGGACGCGACCTCAACCTCAAGCCCCGCCTGGCGCGCGTGCTCACGAATCAGGTACTCGCTCACGGGGGAGCGGCAAATATTTCCGGTGCAGACAGTCATGATGCGGTACATGGTTTTAAGTGTATGCCAGCGGCACAGGAAAGGCAGCGGTATTAGGGTTGCCTGCTGAAGCGTCGTTTCTATTCAGAAGAGTTTTTTGCATTCAGAAGAGCTTATCGCTTCTGAATGCAAAAAACTCTTCTAGATAGGCAGGCAAGTTTTGGCTGTTACACCTCAAAGCGGGTTTTAGCCTCGTGCAAGTACGCCTCCCACAGAGCATAGAGTCTGTCGATGTTCTCTTGGCGAGTGTATGTTGAAGGGTCATAGTCGGTCGGGGGCATGTATCGCACGAATGGGGTCACGTCCTCGGGGTAGCCAAAATCGGCGTGAAGAATTTCTACCTCGCCCAGCGGGTCGTCAAAGTTCTTGCGGTGCTCATACACATGTTTGAGTAGCAGGTACAGCCAGAGCGCGTGGCGGGGGTCGGGGCTTCCGGGTTCAGGGTCGGTGAGTTCAGGGGAGTCTTCGTGCCGCGCGAGTTCGGCAAGAATCCCATCAATCCGGTAGGTGTGGTCGGGTTTGCACTGGTAGAGCTCGTATTCTAGGTCGCTGGAGTCTTCCTTCAGCCGGTCGGAGGCATACCGCAGAATATCCGCGCGGCTGATGTATCCCTGCGCGAGCCCCCAACGTAGCCCCTGCCAGGTGAGGGCACTCTTCCTGATGCCCTCATAGCCTATGTAATACGTACTCAGCATCTAGTAGTTGCTTCCCATCTTTGTGGCCCCACGAATAACGTAGCATTGGGCGTATTACCCAACCCGAGAGGGTGGGCCATACGCCCAAAAGTGCATTATTGGTCTAAATTATCCTGACTATTCTGTTGGGTTGTCCTAAGTACATTTTCAAGCATCTCCTGAATACCATCACGCTTGAGTTGGGGAGCAAACTTCACCTGAATATCTTCGTTACCCTTGATGGAATCAAAGAACTTTTGAGCAGCTTCAATACGCCGCTTTTCCGTTAGCCGCAGGTCACCCTCAGAGCTGTAGTCTTTAGTTTCGATGACAAAGTTTAGCGAAAGCTTTCCGTCTTTAGTTTTGAGAACATACATGAAGTCAGGGCTACTAGTACCACCAAAATAAATAGGCACCCTGATAGAACGTCGTGGTATCTTCCCGTAGACCACGATCTCATCCATGACAGAGTCACGAATATTCTCCTGCTCCTTAGGCGAATCGTAAATAAAAGCGTCATAGAGGAACTTGTTGGGAACCTCAGCGTTCTGGTCACGGTATATGCCGACGTTACCTTGAACAATATGTTTGAGGGGTTTACCATCCACATCAGTGAGAGCAGTCTTTCCTACAGGGCCATCAATACGAGTATAAGAGAACCTATTGATAAAATTCTCCTGCATCCAGAGATTAAACTGTGCAACAAACTCGCTCAGAGTGCCTTTATTAAAGAAGAGATCAGATAGTTCCTTCTTTGCGTTATATCGTACGAGTGCTGCATGAATTCGACTGATAGGAAGGTACGTTTGTTGATGCACCTGTTTGAGCCACTCGCTGTAGGGCAGGGTATCGTGAATATCAAAAATGTCTTTAGTTGAAGACGTGACAGTGACTTCCCTGTTTCCATCAGTATTGAGCCTGTCTTGGGTAATACGTCCCTGCTGGCGACGATAAATATCTTTACCTAAGATGTCGTCAAGACACTCATCAATTTCTTCTGTTGTGAGATTATCTAATTGTAGGTAGTACTTGGCATTGACAGTCTCCCAAAGCTCTTTCAGGTCATAATAACGATCTTTGCGGATACCTACCTTGGAATTTTCGTTTTCAGTCAGGACTTTATCAGAGTTAACCCTTCCTTTGCTGAATTCTGGGAATATTTTATAGAACTCGATTTCTTTACCTTCGATTATATTGAATTTATAATTTATGAGACCGCTGTCTCGTAGTTTATCCGCTAATTCTTCTTCTGTTATTCCCATATTTTTTGCAATCTCAGGGATACGTTCTACGATAGGTGCTTCTGGTTTATTCGCATCATTATTAATTTCAGAAATTAGCGAATTGGCGAAAGATTTTTCTGTGTAATCGACTAGGTACGTGAGATAGAACTGCTCATCGGAAAGACGGGTGCCATTAACATCGACCGGCAGACGTAGACCGCGACCTACTTCCTGGAGCTTAGAGATCTCGGATCCCGAGGAACGTAGTTTAACGATCTGGAAAACGTTTGGATTATCCCATCCTTCACGCAGAGTCCACTTAGAGAAAATAAAACGCATGGTGTTGGGAGTTCCATCCGAGTTGGTGAATGATAACAAGGATTGTTTATCGCGAAGAATTTTATCTACTTCATTTTTAATATCTTCGTCACGTGAAGAATTATCGTCTGAGAAATATCCGCCATTAGTGGCTTGTAGATTCGTTAGTGAAGCTTGTAAGTACTCTACATATTGCCGCCTTACCGTTGAACCAGAAGATTTTTGTTTGTGACGCTCAATTTCTTGTTTGAGTTTGTCCTTGAGTAACTCTTCAAACCGTAGACGTAGATGTCCTGGTCCATCTTCGCCACGATAGGAGGTAATGGAATCAATAAAGAATAGAGTGAGGGTCTTAACTTTGGTGATTCGTTGAAAATTCTCCCATTCGGCTTCAAAATGATTATCTATCGCGCGCTTCATCATCAACCCCTGGTAGGTGTCTGAGTAAACCCGTGCAGTGATAATATCTCGTGCAGCTAGAATCTGCCCGTTAGACAGAGTAACGCCTGACTTAATGGTAGTATTTTCGGTTTTGCCTATACCTTCTACCGTGATTCCAGAAAAATCTCCGCTGGCTTCTGCGAGAGAATCACCAACGTGCAAGGTTAGGGTTTTCTTGGTATCAATGTTCTCGAAGTTAGCGGTTTTTGGCTTAGATTTGGAAATTTTTGTTAAACGTAAGCGTGTGGATTTTTGATCCGTATCCTCTGGATATTGAATAGCAACGCCCTTAACCAGTTGATTGTTAAAAGCCTCAACAGCCCCAAGGTTAAAAATAAGATTGTTATAATCTATGGTTTTAAATTTTGCTTTAGGATCTTTCTCAGGAAAAGTTGCCCCGAAGCGAAAGATCGCTTGGGGCTGTAGTTCATTTACGATTGTCTGATAAGCTTTATTTTCCCGGCGGAACCGGTGCGGTTCATCAATAATAACAATAGGCCGGGTCTCACGTAGTGCCTCGTAGGGGTTGCTAGACATCCCCAAGACGGTCTGATCGTATATTGCACCCATTGTCACCTTGGATTGCAACATTTTATCGGTCATTAAGAGTGCGGAAATACGTCCTTCTATAAGGCGTGATGCCTGTACAAAGTTAGCGATTGAATTGGGAAACATTTTGCGCCCTTTGGAGCGCTTTTGGGATTCCAATACATCTAGTTGAAGATTGATACGACCTCCGTAAACATCATTAAAATATTGGCGGGCGTAATCTGATGTTATGAAAGATTGCGTACCCTCCCTGATGGGAGTTGAAGGTACCAAGATAATGAATTTGGTGAAACCATAGAGCCGGTTTAATTCGTACATAAACTGGGTATAGACCAGGGTTTTACCGGTACCTGTTTCCATTTTGATATCAATACCCAATATGTGAGTGTCGTCAGTGGCCCTTTGCCTCCAGGAAGAGGGGATTGCCTCTATGCCATCAACGGCACCATTTTGTAATTCACGAATGTTATGAATTATTTGCGGGTCGGAGACGTCGAAAGCAGGGTTTGCTTCTAAGATGGATCCGACCTCCATCCCCACGTCATGAAAGACGTGTGTTAATGCCGTGAGCGCATGTTGCTGGTGGTCGAGAGTTTGAAGTCTGATCTGCATAATTTTTAGAACCTCTCAAACATAGTCACGGATTTGCCTGATTTGAGGTCTGAAAGATTATTCTTCAAATCGTGCATGACAGAAAAATCTACGGAGTAACCAAAAACAACTACGCGGGAGATATTGAGGTTACCATTTTCAATCATGGTGACCAACGACTTAACATCGTCGTTTGTTAGACCTGGCTCGATAATATAGGCAGAATCCCCGCAAACATCGAGAGAATATCCGGACAGTTCTACCTGGCGCGTGTCGGCTGTTAATCCGTAACCGTCTTGGACTAGCCAGGTAGTCAGGATCGTATCGTGTCCAGGTGTCCCTTGCTGATCTAAGTTGTCGAACTTTGAGACATAATCACCAGAGAAGAGGGCGTCAGCCTGGTCTGGGTCGAATTTCTCAAGGTCGTTTAAAACTTGACCGGAGGGCTCTTCAAGTCGGAATAGGCGGAACCCATAGTCAATGTCTGCGTTGGTCTCAGATTTGATTTTCTCAGCGGCGCGTTTGATGCGTTCGCGCCCAATTTCATCAATAGTACGATACCCTGCCTTATAGGCAGGTTTTGAAGAATCAATTTCTTCAGGAATTTGCACTATAATATATTTACGATTTCCAGTATCTTCAGAGTTGAGTTTTAAAACTGCCTCCGCAGTCGTTCCAGATCCAGAGAAAAAATCTAATATGAGTGAATCAGGGGTACTTCCTATTTCAATACAGCGCTCTATCAAAGCAAGAGGCTTTGGGTGATCAAAAACAGAGGAGCCAAATAAGGAACGAACTTCTCGCGTTCCATCTTCTGTCCTCATGTTGCTCTCTGTCCATACTGATTTAACCTTGGTTGTTGATCGACGGTTTTTCTCGTATATATTCCAGCCGCCATCCCGTTTTTGTCGCGCTACAACCTGAGATTCTAACGCTGAGCCAGGCACTATATTTTTAGTTACTTTTTCCTGTCCCCAGCGCCAACAGCTATCAACGCCTACGCTATTTTGTGGAAATACCTTGATCGAAAAGGATGTTTTGGGTGAACTACTTATCTCGCAATAACCATCTTTAGTCATCGAGTTTGGGTTTATATATATAGGATAATAAAGGTTGGGGCGATTAGCCCTGTTGAACTTAGGATTCCTATTTCTTAATTCTCGTAATTCAAATCCACCTTTATTGTCTTGCAATGGGAAGGAAATATTTTTCTGAATCTCGCCGATGGTTACATTATCATGTTTCCCATAAACCAGTATAGACTCATGTGATATAGCAATATCTTTATAATCTCGACCGCCAGGGTTTGCTATAGTAATAACACTTGCCTGGAAATTTTGTTCTCCTAGTATTTCATCGCACGTAGATTTTAAATTTATGTATTCATTGTCATCAATACTAATAAAAATAACACCATCGTCACTAAGTAATTCTTTTGCCAGCTGTAGACGAGGGTACATGAAGGTTAGCCATGCAGAATGGGAGGATTTTCCTTGTAGGTCATAGACTCGCTGTGCCTCGTCTTCAGAAATGCCGATCTTGTTGACGAGTTGGGAAGGGGTGAAGCCGAAATCGTCGTTGTAAACAAAGCCGTCCGATCCCGTGTTGTAGGGTGGGTCAATATAGATGCATTTCACCTTGCCTGCGTAGGATCCTAATAGATGTTTGAGCGCGTCAAGGTTATCGCCCACAATGTAGAGGTTTTCGGAGTTCCTATTCTTGGGCTCAGCGTTATGCTTGAGATCGGGGACAATAACTGTTTCGGTTTCTGTGGAAGTTAGATATTTCGCGTAGGATTTTCCAAGAAACTTGAGCTCGTAGCCTTCTTTGGTAAGGTTTACGTCGTTACTTTGTAGGGTGTCCTGAAGACGATCGAGCTTAAAATTTCCGTTTTTATCGAAATACCCAGGTAGCGCGGCTCGTAGCTTCTTGAGCTCAAAATCGTGTGGCTTGACCGACTCGTTCCGTTCGCGAATATTCTTGATCATATTTCAGTACCCTCTATGTCTTGAGATTTTCCCGATGTTCTCGGGCTGAAAACCTCAAAATTCCTCCGCTGCATGGGTGAATTAGAGTAATACACCCCGTGTTCGTCTAATGGTACCGGATGTAAGGGCTTGTATAAAACGGCGTTTGAAGCAGGGGGCATTGTCATCCATGAATGGGTGGATTGACCAGGTTTTGCCCCCTCAGTCTCAAGCCTTATCTGTATAGGCTGCAAAAAGTTGAGTCTTTTTCACTCAAGTCTGTTGACATCCACCCAAACATGTGTAAAACTTGAGTACATGAGGCTCAAGGGGTCACTCACCGGGCAGTATCCCAGCACATCTTCTCGTGCATGCGCTCGGTCTAAAAACCCCTTACGCCCCGAAGATTTAACCAAGGAACCCGCCTCGCCAAGAAGCGGGGCATAACACTAAGGAGTACAAAACATGGCACGTGCAGTTGGTATTGACCTCGGCACCACTAACTCGGTCGTATCTACCCTTGAAGGTGGCGAACCGGAAGTTATCCCTAACGCTGAAGGCGCCCGCACCACCCCTTCCGTGGTCGCATTCTCCAAGGATGGCGACGTTCTGGTGGGCAGCGTAGCAAAGCGCCAGGCGGTCACTAACGTTGATCGCACCATCTCGTCCGTCAAGCGCCACATGGGCACCGACTGGACAACGGAAATTGACGGCAAGAAATACACCCCGCAGGAAATTTCTGCACGTATTCTGCAGAAGCTCAAGAACGACGCTGAAGCATACCTGAACGACAAGGTGACCGATGCGGTTATCACCGTTCCCGCATACTTCAACGACGCTGAGCGCCAGGCCACCAAGGAAGCCGGTGAAATCGCAGGTCTGAACGTTCTGCGTATCGTGAACGAGCCGACCGCAGCTGCACTGGCATACGGTCTGGATAAGGGTAAAGAAGACGAACTGATTCTGGTCTTCGACCTTGGCGGCGGTACCTTCGATGTCTCCCTGCTTGAAGTTGGCAAGGACGAAGACGGCTTCTCCACCATTCAGGTGCGCGCAACCAGTGGCGACAACCGTCTGGGCGGCGACGACTGGGATCAGCGCATTGTGAATTGGCTGCTTGAGCAAGTCAAGTCCAAGACCGGTGCAGACCTCTCCAAAGACAAGATCGCTCTGCAGCGTCTGCAGGAGGCAGCTGAGCAGGCTAAGAAGGAGCTCTCCAGCGCATCCAGCACCAACATTTCGCTGCAGTACCTCTCGGTAACCCCCGAAGGCCCGATCCACCTAGACGAGAAGCTCTCTCGCGCAAAGTTTGAGGATCTCACCAGCGACCTGCTCGAACGCACCAAGAAGCCCTTCCAGGACGTTATTAAGGAAGCAGGCATCAAGGTTTCGGATATTTCCGAGGTCGTGCTCGTGGGTGGTTCCACCCGTATGCCCGCCGTGGCTAACCTGGTGAAGGAACTCACCGGTCGTGAGCCCAACAAGGGTGTTAACCCCGATGAGGTTGTGGCAATGGGTGCAGCCCTGCAGGCAGGCGTGCTCAAGGGCGACCGTAAGGACGTTCTGCTGATCGACGTGACCCCGCTGTCCCTCGGTATCGAAACCAAGGGCGGTGTGATGACCAAGCTGATCGAGCGCAACACCGCTATTCCGACCAAGCGTTCTGAGACCTTCACGACCGCTGAAGACAACCAGCCTTCCGTGTCGATTCAGGTGTTCCAGGGTGAGCGCGAATTCACCCGCGACAACAAGAACCTGGGTACCTTCGAGCTGACCGGTATTGCCCCCGCACCGCGCGGCGTACCCCAGATTGAGGTCACCTTCGATATTGACGCCAACGGCATTGTGCACGTCTCCGCAAAGGACAAAGGCACGGGTGCTGAGCAGTCCATGACCATTACCGGCGGTACCTCCCTCTCGAAGGAAGACATTGACCGCATGGTCAAGGATGCTGAGGCTCACGCAGAGCAGGATAAGGCACGCCGCGAGGCAGCCGACACCCGTAACGCGGCAGAGTCTGTGGCATACTCCGTCGATAAGCTCTTGAAGGAGAATGGCGAGAAGCTGCCCGAAGACGTCAAGACTGAGGTCCAGGGCGATGTCGATGAGCTCAAGAAGGCTCTTGAAGGCGATGACGACGATGCCGTGAAGTCCGCTCTTGAGAAGCTGCAGGCATCCCAGACCAAGCTGGGCGAGGCTCTGTACGCTTCCGCGCAGGCAGAGGCTAACGCAGACTCCGCTTCTTCCGCCAAGGAAGATGACGAAGATGTGGTAGACGCCGAGGTTATCGACGAGGACGAAGACGAGAAGAAGTAATCATGGCTGAACACGAAAACACTGCGGGCGACCCGTTGGAGGAGGCATTCAACGCCCCCGCCGCCGAGGGACACCCCCAGGCTGAGGAAACCCCTGCCGTAGCCGATGCTGCGGCGGGGGAAACCCCCGAGCCGAGTGAGGAAGCACCCTCAGAGGATGCGAAACTCGCGGCAGAACGCCTGGACAGCCTGCTTCGCCTGCAGGCGGAGTTCACAAACTTCAAGAACCGTGCCGCCCGCGAGAAGGAGCAGCTTCGGGAGTTCGTGGCGAGCGATATTGTGAGCCTGCTTCTGCCGGTGCTCGACGATATTGACGCCGCACGCAAGCACGGCGACCTGCAGGAAGGTCCCTTCGCTGCGATCGCCACCAAGCTTGAGGATTCTCTCAAAAAAGAAGGCGTGGAACGCTTCGGTGAGGTGGGCGAGCCCTTCGACCCGAATATTCACGAAGCGGTCATGCAGCAGCCGACCAGCGAGGTAGAACCGGACCACATTTCGATGGTTCTGCGATACGGGTACCGCGTGAAAGAGCGCGTGGTACGCACCGCCCAGGTTGCGGTGGCTGCCGCCGAATAAACACTCCGTAGAGCACACAACGGGCGGGTTCTTGAGAAATTGAGAACCCGCCCGTTTGCCGCATATTTCCGCGGATTTTCTGGGATTTCTCTTCCAAAATTGAGTCTAGTAGACTAAACTTTATATAGGATTAAAAACTAAGGTTGTGCCCTCTTAGGGGCAGTTACAAGAACCCCGGACGACGGGAAAGGAGAACTACATGGCAAGCGAAAACTGGTTGTCAGAAGACTTTTATAAAACCCTCGGCGTGAAAGAAGACGCCTCCGACTCCGATATTAAAAAGGCCTACCGCAAACTCTCGCGCAAATACCACCCGGACCTAAACCCCGGGAACGAGACAGCCGAGAAGAAATTCAAGGAAGTCTCTGAAGCCTACGACGTGCTTTCGGATAAGAAACAGCGCGAGGAATACGACCAGATCCGCAAATACGGTGCCGCAGGGTTCGCCAATGGCGGCTTCGGTGCGGGCGCTGGCGGATTTGGCGGTGCCGGTGGGTTCGGCGGATTTAACGGCCAAAACGTGCACTTCACCACCGGCGGCGGTGCCGAAGGTATCAATATTGAGGATCTGCTCGGCGGGCTCTTCGGTGGCGGCGCTGGAGGAGCGGGCGGTTCACGCCGTACCGCCGGGTTCACGAGCGCCGACTTTGGCGACGCCGGATTTGGCGGCAGCGGCTTCGGCGGTGGTGGGCGCAAACGCGCCCCGCAGGATAATAACCTTTCCACCAGCACCCGCATTACTCTGCCGCAGTCGTACACAGGCACCACCGCGACCGTGTTCCTGCCGGACGGCACGAGCACTGAGGCGCGCATCCCGGCGGGTGTGAAGGACGGGCAGAAGGTGCGTGTGCGTGGTAAGGGTCGCCCCGGCACTGGCGGCGATCTGATGGTGACCGTGCGCGTTTCGGACGACCCGCACTACAGCCGCGAAGGAAACAACCTGGTGTTGCGTGCCCCCGTGACCCTAGAGGAAGCCGTCAATGGAGGTGTGCTGGAGGTGCCCGTACCCGGCGGTAAAACCGTCAAATTGCGGCTGACTCCCGGCAGCGTGGGCCGTAAACTGCGTGCGAAAGGACGCGGGTTCACAACCAAGTCGGGCACCGGCGACCTGCTGGTGATCCCCGAGGTGCACCTGCCGCAGAACCTGAGCGATGAAGCGAAGGAAGTCTTCGAGAAGTTCATTGCTCTGGCGCCGCAGGAGAACCCCCGTGAGGACCTTTTGAAGAAAGTTAGGTAGCTTATGAGTGCCCATAATAAGCAGTCATCGGCGTCTGCCTACAGCGCCGACCGGCCGGTTTTTGTGATTTCGGTGGCGGCGGATCTGGCGGGTATGCACCCGCAGACGCTCCGCCAATACGACCGTCTGGGGCTGGTGCAGCCTTCGCGTGCGCCGGGTAAGGCTAGGCGCTATTCGCAGCGCGATGTGGATTTACTTCAGCGTATTCAGCAGCTCTCGCAGGAAGGCGTTTCGCTTGAGGGAATCCGCCGGATTATTGAGCTTGAAGAGATGGTTGAGGAACACCGGGATCATATTGCCCGCCTGCAGGCCCAGCTTGAGGATGCGCACGCCAAGTTGGGGCTGGCGGAACGAGTGTTCGCAGCCAGCACCCGCGGGGATGTGGTGAACATCCAGCGGGGGCGGCGCCCGGCACCGCGCAAACGCTCCTCGGCGGTGGTGCTGTACCGGCAGAAATAGTTTTACCGTGGGTGGTTCTCAACCGACGACAACGTAACGTGACATGTCAGCTTAGCCATGTGCTTACTTCACTCTTTACGAGTGTCAGGCGGGCGGCGCGCCTGACCTGACCACGGCGTAAGCCTTTTCGGGGCAACGATATCCTTTGCCTATATGCGAGTGTCGGAGGTAACGCAGCGAAGCGAGTACGCCTCCGACTGCTTGAGCAAGGGCAAAGTGGTATCGTTACCCTTTCCCTAGCAGATAACTTATTTACGCCTATAGGTCAGGTCGTGGGCGCGGCGGCCCGCCTCACGAGCCTTCCTCTCAAAGCTAGTCAGGATGCGCCCCTCCCAGCGCGGCGCCCAACCGCCGACAGGGTCGTCCCCGGTAGCGCCTTCACCGGCATGCATGTTCTCGAAATCCGGATGCGCCTCCATAACATCGCGCATCACGTGGGCGTATTCTTCCCAGTCGGTAGCAAGGCGCCAGATTCCACCGGGTTTGAGCACGCGCGCAACCTTGTCGGCAAAAGCGGGGGAGACCAGGCGGCGTTTGTGGTGGCGTGACTTGTGCCAAGGGTCGGGGAAGAAAACCCAGAGCTCATCAACCGAATTTTCTTCCAGCATGTTATCGAGCAGTTCGGGGGCGTTAGCCTGAGCGACGCGCACATTCTCAACCCCGGCTTGCCCCATCTTGAGCAGCAGATCCGCAATGCCGGGGGTGTAGACCTCAACGGCAAGGAAGTTCGCCTCGGGCATTTCGGAGGCGCGGTGCACGATTGCTTCGCCCAGCCCGGAACCAATCTCGACAACCTGGTAGGCTTCGCGCCCGTAGATTGTGACCGGGTCGAAGGTGGCTTCGGGGGCTACAGAGGTATCTGCCCGCAGCCGGGGTATGTCGAGCACGTGAGTTTGGGAGTAGGTGTCCCACGCTTTTTGGCGGCGCGAGGTCAGGCGGTCGCCGCGGCGCACGAAGGAGTAGGGCTGGCGGAAGAACTCGGGCGGTACCGTTTTCTTCTCGGGCGTCTGGGGTGCATCGGTGTTGACCGGTGCGGTGGTCTGCGCGTTCTGCTCTTGAGATGACATACCTATCAGGATAACGTAGCGGCGCGTGGAGGGAGGCACTGTTAAAAATTCTGGGCAGTTAAAAATTTCGGGAGCAGTTTTTCATTGTACTGAAGAAACTGCCCCCGTTTGGTCTTTGCGACCGCAAATTCGCCGTGCAGGTTACTTCTTCTTGCCGGAGAACAGCAACGCCAGACCCGCGCCGAGCATCACGATGTTGTTGGCGAGCTGCTGCCCGTCCTGGGTAGGGCGGAAGGCTTTATCGTGCATGTCCGGGTTGCGGAAGTACATTGTCATGAGGTTGGCGCCAAAGGCAGTCAGACCCGCGCCCGCGAGGCGGGAAGGAATAAAGGGGGTCAGCAGGGTAGCGCCGAGTGCGGTTTCCGAGTAGGAAATAAGTTTGCCGAAGGTTTTGGGGTCGAGCTTGGCGACGGCGGGAACGCCGGTTGCCGCCATCTGCTGCAGGTATGCGTAGGTACCTTCGTCGGCACCGAGTTTCTTGACGCCTGCATCGAGCACGAGCGCGCCCGTGGTGAGGCGCAGTGCAGCGTTTGATAGTTTACCCATGAGTGAGTGTCCTCCTGATGTTTGTGATGAGATGAGTGATGCGGTATTTCCGCACCGGGCATTGCAATTGTAGCGGCAAACTTCAGGAAAGTTTATTTAATCGTAAAGTTTTAACATAATTTTTGCGATCAGCATTATTTTCAGCGTATTAGCGGGGGAGAGCGCTGGCTGAGAGAAGCATCGTCGGCGTGTCGCCACCCCCAGATAGCATAGGCATAGCCAAGGTTCATGCGAGGTATGCATCTTTTGCGGGTAGAATTCTGTGTAGTCATGGCGTAACGATGCGATTTTCCGTGAGCCGTGCTCGTGCGAAAATCTGAACTGCATCGTGATGCCCCGAAGGTCGGGGCTTCCTGTTGAGGTTGTAGCCCGCAGGGCAGAGCACACACAGAAAAGAGGAATAGTGACACAGCGGCCTTCCAAGCATACAGTTACCGAGAATGAGAGTTCCACGGGTGAAGAGAGCCTGCAGCGTGGATTAAGTTACAGGCATATCCAGCTCATCGCTATCGGCGGTGCAATTGGTACGGGGTTATTTCTAGGATCGGCGAAGACTATTTCGCTCACGGGACCTTCCATCGTATTTGTCTATGCGATTATTGGCATCATTATCTATTTTGTGCTGCGTGCGATGGGCGAGATTCTGCTATCGAACCCGAAGTACAAGTCATTCACCGATTTCGTATCTGATATTTTGGGTACTCGCGCGGGCTTTTTCGTCGGTTGGTCGTACTGGTTCTTCTGGGTGACCACGGGTATTGCGGATGTGCTGGCGATTACGGATTACACGCATTACTGGTTCCCCGAGCTGCCCTCATTTATTCCTGCACTTATTGTGATCGGGGCGCTGTTGGCACTGAACCTGCCGTCGGTGAAAAACTTCGGTGAGATCGAGTTCTGGTTCGCCATGGTTAAGATCGTGTCGATTCTGGCGCTTATCGCCGTGGGTGCCGTGATGGTCGTGTTCGGGTTTACGAGTCCGAATGGAACGGTCGCCTCCATTACGCACTTGTGGGATCACCCGGGACCATCGGGCAACGGTGTGTTTATTCACGGTCTGACGGGTTTCTTGGGTTCGTTCCAGATTGCGCTGTTCGCGTTCGTGGGTGCTGAGCTGGTGGGTACCGCCGTGGCAGAGACAAAGAACCCCGAACGTACCCTGCCGCGCGCGATTAACGCTGTGCCTTTCCGCATGGTGCTGTTCTATGTGCTGCCGCTGTCGGCGATTCTTGCGGTGACTCCCTGGGATAAACTCGACCTTAATATGAGTCCTTTCGTGGGGATGTTCTCACTGGCGGGTGTGTCAATTGCCGCCTCGCTCATTAACTTTGTAGTGCTGACGTCGGCAACGTCTTCGGCGAACTCGGGTATTTTTTCGACCTCGCGCATGGTGTACGGGCTGGCAGAGGAGGGGAATGCGCCTTCCTTCCTGAAGAAGCTCTCGAAGAACGGCGTACCCACGAATGCTCTGTACCTGACGACGGTTCTTCTGCTCTTTAGCCTGGTGATGCTGGCGTTTGGGCATGAGCTTCTGGAAGCGTTTACTGTCGTGACTTCGGTAGCCTCAATTATGGGTATTTTCACGTGGTCGATGATTCTGGTGTCGTACCTGGTATACCGCAAGAAGTTCCCTAAACGGCATGAAGCCTCGCAGTATAAGATGCCGTTCGGTCGCACGATGAGCTGGGTTGGTTTAGTGTTCTTCGCTTTGATGATCTATGCCCTGAGCTTGCAGCCAGAAACCGGGTTGGCTCTGGCGCTTAGCCCTATCTGGTTTATCGGGGTTGAGCTTGGGTACGAGATTATGGTGCGCCGTCATGCGCGTAAGCGCCTTCTTGCGGAGTCAGCACGGGCGGAAACTAAGTAGCGAGTCTTATTTATTCCTTAATAGCGGGCGGGACGCGGTGCGTAGAAAAAAACGTGCGGCATCCCGCCCGCTGTGTCTTTGGGGGCGATGGCATATGGCATGTACCAGAACAGGCCCTAATATGTATAGATATTCTTAAATTTGTATAGAAATCATATATGATGAGAATTTTTCTTTTGAGGATGTGGCGAGTTGGGCAGCAAAGGGACGTACCTCACGCGTGCCGTGTTTTCTGAAAGTAAGGCTTATTGTCAAGGGTTTTTCGTAGATTTCTTCCGAAATTTTTTTGCACTTCGACATAAAGAATTTATTATTCGTGATGCATGCTATAGATGTGCGACACACTTCCTGGAGATAATTACACAATACCGTCCCTGTTATGTAGAATATATATTCAAAAGTTGTGATAGCTCACCGTATTTTACGGGCTGAGTGCTGCACTTGCCGCCCCGAAAGCCGGGGCTGTCCCGCTCGGCTGCGGGACCCAACCACGAAAGAGGAACTGTCATGCAGCAACCTCACGATAATGCCGCATCGGCGGCAGACACGACAGATAATGCTGAAGAACTGCACCGCGGGCTGAGCAACCGACACATCCAGCTCATTGCTATCGGCGGTGCTATTGGTACCGGGCTCTTCATGGGTTCCGGTAAGGCAATTTCTAAAGCTGGTCCATCTATCCTCTTGGTCTACATGGTTATCGGCGCCGCTATCTTCTTGGTGCTGCGTGCGATGGGTGAGATCCTTCTATCAAACCTGAAATATAAGTCATTCTCAGACTTTGCTACCGACCTGATCGGGCGCCCCGCAGGGTTTTTCCTTGGATGGTCGTACTGGTTCATGTGGGTGGTCACCGCGGTCGCAGATATTATCGCAATCGTGGGCTATACCGAGCTGTGGTGGCCCGATTTACCGAAGGCGGTTCCAGCACTCGTCGTGATTATTGCGCTGCTGGCGCTGAATCTGCCCTCGGTGAAGAACTTCGGTGAGATCGAGTTCTGGTTCGCCATGATTAAGATTGTTGCCATCTGCGCCCTCATTATCGTGGGTGCCATTATGGTTGCTACGAGCTTCACGACACCCAGCGGTGCTCACGCTCAGGTAGCCAACCTGTGGAACGACGGTGGGTTCTTCCCCAATGGTGTTACCGGATTCTTAGGCGCCTTCCAGATCGCGGTCTTCGCCTTTATGGGGTCCGAGCTGGTAGGTACTACCGCCGCCGAAACCCAGAACCCCACGGTGACCCTGCCGAAGGCTATTAACTCAGTGCCGGTTCGTATTCTCATCTTCTACGTGGGTGCCCTGATCGTTATTCTGATGGTAAACCCCTGGCGTGAAATTGATCCGGCCAAGAGCCCCTTCGTGACCATGTTTACCCTCGCCGGTATTGCCATTGCGGCGCATATCGTGAACGTTGTGGTGCTGACCTCGGCAACATCATCGGCGAACTCGGGTATTTTCTCGACTTCGCGCATGGTGTACGGTCTCTCGCAGGAAGGTTACGCCCCGAAGTTCCTCGGTAACCTTTCCGGGAGCGGCGTGCCCCGCAATGCGCTGTTCCTCACCTCGATTCTGCTACTCTCCAGCATCGCCCTGCTCTATGCTGGCGACTCGATTATTGAGGCGTTCACGCTGGTCACCACGATGGCGGCAGTACTTGTGATCTTCGTATGGTCGATGATCCTCGTCAGCTACCTGTGTTACCGCGCGAAGCGCCCCAACCTGCACCGGGAAACCACCTATCCCATGCCCGGCGGCGTGGTGGCATGCTGGATCGTGCTTGCGTTCTTTGCTTTCATCATCGGGATTCTTGCTACCGATAAAGACACTCTCACAGGTCTAATGCTCATGCCCATCTGGTTCATCCTGCTGACTATCGGGTGGTTCGTGAAGAACAGCATCAACCCCGAAATCCCGGAGACCAGCATTACGCAGTCGCATCCGGTGGTGGATATGAAGGCACCGAAGAATAACAAGTAAGGATACTCCGGCGGATATCTGTTCCGCATTACTTCCGGTATAAAAAGGCTCTTGATGTGAATAGGGCGGCGTTACTAGCGCTTTTTCACATCAAGAGCCTTTTAGTGTGATAGGGGAGGAGAAACGGAAGAATTCGTGCCCCGGCTTAACCGGCTTCGGTGCCCGAGGTATCCTCGGCATCCAACACCAGGTCATCCGTGCGGTAGTAGTCCCAGCGGGAACAGCCCATACCCCAGCGCATTGCCTGCACCACATCCTGCGCGGCCTCATGAGGGTCAAAAACATTCCGGTTCCACATAGGCTGCATGGGGGTCGGCGCCGCCCACCCGCGCGAACGCAGATAGTCGGTGCTGAACTTGGGCAAAACTTCAGCCTCCATCGCAATTTCGCACAGAAACCCGGCGGGGGAGCGGTAGATACACACAAGCGGCATCGCGTTGGCATGCGCGGCACCCGTGAGCACATAGTAGGTGCGCAGATGCCTGCTCCAGGGCAGGCTCGCCAAACGCTGACCGAATGAGTTCGCTACCTCGTCCCAACGGTCGCGGGCAGAAACCGTCTGCTCAGACTTCACAACCCCAATACCCTGCACCGCAAGCTGCTCGGGCGAAATACTGGGCGGATGCGGCGGCACCCGCACCGGTGCGACCTCACTCTTCGTCATCTGCAGGGCATCGGTCACCATTGTGCGACCCACCTGCAAGGCCGTATGCCACGACCCATACTTCGCGCGCACTGCCGCTAGAAACGGCACCCGGCCCAGATTACTGCGCATGGTAGACCAGGTTCCGTAGGCAAGCACCGTCGGCTGCCGATCATACCGAATACAGTAACTCATGAAACTGCCCAGTTGGTTGCGGAACTCCATATCCGTGAGCGAAGTACCGCCCAGCTGCCAGTTGTACTCCGCATAATCGGGCGGACACACACCGGTGCGCAGCATGGCGGTTGACCATCCGCCATCACCCAGCTGATCACGAATGCTCTCGCAGGAGGGCGGCCATACAAACGAACCGTGTGCCACGTCTTGGGACTCAGTCGGAAGATGCTGGCATACATCGCGGTAGGTAAGCTCATCAAGCTGAGTATATGGATGCAGCGCCAGGTACTTGAGCCCAGCGCCCACCTTCCCTAGAATCAGGGCGATATTCTGCGGTGAAACCCGTGCGCTCTCCAATAAGCGCAGCATATCCGCCATGACCGTTGCATCCAGAGTTGTTGCGGCGTAGGAACCATCCGGCGCCAGACCGTAAGCCTCCGCCACCGCATACCAGACGGCGGTCGCCAGCAAAACGTGGGTGGGAGTCTGCTCGCCGTGCGAACCAAACTCCCACATGCCAGAATCTAAAGCAAAATCAAGATGTTCCCGGTTAACCTGCGGAAAAAGAACACGAATACGCCGGTGCGTTTCGCTCGGAGTCCAGCCCTGCGCAGCCAAGGCGGTAATCAGCGTGCCAAACTGCTGATGAAATTCCGCGTACCCCGGCGGCAAAGACGAACGTGAAGGCACCTGTGCGCGATCGTCAGCACGACCATACATGCGAAACCTTCTTTCAGCCAGTCCACCGTGAACCGGCTACCGTCATGCCATCTTCTATGCCCCGGCGCATAACTTCTGCACAATCGCCGGAATATCTGAAAAATAGCGATGTGATGTTATTACCCATTCTAGATGCGGGACCATAGCTGTAAAATTTATTACGCTCCGATGCGCAACATACCCCGCGCCGCACGCCCCGCAAGACTGGCACAGCACTCCCGAGAATGCGAAACTGAGAGAATGAGCGAAAAACACGAGCGCACCGAAGCTACGAACACCCGCATCCTGACGATGCTCTCTAAGGAACTAGACCTCAAACCCACGCGTGTTCGTGCCGCCGTAAACCTGCTCGACTCCGGGTCTTCGGTTCCGTTTATCGCTCGATACCGCAAAGAAGCTACGGGCGCGCTCACCGACACCCACCTGCGTGCTATCAGCACCCGGCTCGATGCCCTGCGTGCGCTCGAAACTCGCCGCGAGAATATTCTCAGCTCGCTCGCCCAACGCCGCGAAGACGGGCTGATCGATCCGCTTACCTACGAACAGCTCATCACGGGGGTGGGGGCGGCATCCAGTAAACAAGACCTCGAAGCGCTCTACGCACCCTACCGGAGTGAGCGCATCACCAAGGCGCAGCGTGCCCGCGCGGCAGGTCTGGAGGCGCTCGTTGAAGACCTGCTCGAAGTTCCGCTTGCCGGGGTCTACGATATTGCCGCAGCCTATGTGGACGAACCGGATGAAACCGACGATAAACATGCGGCAGATGCCGGAAAATCCGAAGGCACCGGAATTACAACGGTGGAGGAAGCCCTCGACGGCGCCCGCGCTATCCTGATCGACCGGGCGCTGACCGACCCAACGCTTGCCGAACGTCTTCACGAAAGAATGGTTGCCACAGGCACGATCTCTAGCCGAATTATCGCCGGGCGAGAAGCCGAAGGGGCAAAATTCGCCGACTATTTCGACTTTTCCGACAGCATTAGGCGTATCCGCCCACACCGGGTTCTCGCCCTGCTTCGCGCCAAAGAAGCCGGAATCGTGCGGCTCAGTATTGACGGTGCCACACCAGCTCCGCCCCTGAGCAAACTCCGCGGAGAAGCGCGTGCTGCTGCGCTTGCCCTCGCTGAAAATTACGAGAACGTTCGTTCGGGATACGAGCGTGAAGTTGCCGCAGCGCTGCGCATACCCGTGCAGGTTCTCAACACCGTCGACAGTGAAGACCGTGTGCTCGGCTGGCTCGCCGCAACCGTGCGCACCGCATGGCGTAAACGGCTGCACCCCCGCCTGGCAGACCGCATACGCAATGCCCTCTTCGAGATGGCAGAACGCGAAGCCATCACCGTTTTCGCCTCGAACCTGCGCGACCTTCTGCTTGCCGCGCCCGCCGGGCAAAAAGTCACCCTCGGGCTTGACCCGGGGTTGCGTAACGGTGTGAAATGCGCGGTTATTGACGGCACCGGGCACGTGCTGAAAACCTTCACGGTGTACCCGCACGCGCCTCGATACGACCGTGCCGGTGCGCTCGCTGCCCTTGAAGATGCGGTGCTCACCCACGGCGTGGAGCTTATCGCCATTGGCAACGGCACCGCCTCACGTGAGACCGATAAACTCGCCGCCGAACTGCTGGCGAAGCTGCGTTCTCAGGGGTATAAGGCGGCGCAGAAGGTTACCGTCTCAGAGGCGGGGGCATCCGTATATTCAGCCTCCGAACTCGCCAGCGAAGAGCTGCCCGATCTTGACGTAACGGTACGCGGGGCGGTCTCGATCGCCCGGCGGCTGCAAGACCCGCTTGCCGAACTCGTCAAAATTGATCCCCAGTCTTTAGGCGTGGGGCAGTACCAGCATGACGTCAGCGTGACCGCTTTAAGACGCGCCCTCGATAATACGGTTGAGGACTGCGTAAACGCGGTGGGGGTTCACCTGAACAGTGCATCCGCCGCACTGCTTGCGCGTGTTGCTGGTTTTAACCGCACGATTGCTGAAAATATCGTGGCGTACCGGGGCGAACACGGGGCTTTCACCACCCGGGAAGAGCTTCTGAACGTGCCTCGGTTAGGTACTAAGGCCTATGAACAGGCGGCAGGGTTCGTGCGTATTCTGCACGGTACCGAACCGCTGGATGCCTCTGCCGTGCACCCCGAATCGTACCCTGTGGCGCGGCGTATTATCGCCGATGCACAGCGGAAACATGGGGCACTCTGGCAAGCCGGGCGGCTTATCGGCAGTGACGGGGAAGACCCGCTCACCGCGCTCGACCCCGCTGACTATGTGAACGAGAGTATTGGCGAATACACCGTGCGCGATATTTTTGAGGAATTGCGTCGCCCCGGGCGTGACCCGCGCCCCGAATTTCGTACCGCACACTTCTCTGAGGATATTTCTCGCTTTGAGGACGTAACCGTTGGGATGGTGCTTGAAGGAACCGTCTCGAACGTGGCCGCCTTCGGTGCCTTCGTCGATATCGGAGTGCACCAAGACGGGCTGATTCATATCTCGCAGATGAGCCGCGAGTATGTTGCGAACCCGCACGACATTGTGCGAAGCGGCGATATCGTGACCGTGAGAGTTGTTGAGGTGGATGCGTCTCGCCGCCGTATTTCGCTCTCGCTGCTGGTAGATGAGGGCGACTTGGGTAGCTCGGATGCGGGGCGTAAGAAAACGAATAAACGTTCTTAATAGGGTTGAACCCCGAATGCGCGTCGCAGGAACGAGCATCCGGTAGCGCATATTCTGGATACGGCACCCGACGACACCTTAGCGCATGTCCGTCCTTCGGTCGTGGGGCGACCTCAGTCCTCTTTTAATGCGCTTTCGGTGCGTCTGGAACCACATCCATCTTCTTAGATCTCGTGTACTTACCCAGCGCGAGTTGTTGCGGATATGCTCGTTCGCTCCTCACTGCGCTTCCGCAACAACTCACGGCAGAGCTTCGCGGTACGTTGCGCCTAAAATTTAGGATTCTCAGGGTCCGGACCTATGCGACCATCCTTCCGCGTAAGCCCATCAATCGCCGCAATATCTGCCGCATCCAGGGTGACATTAGCGGCCGCAAAGTTCTCGGCAATGCGCGCAGGAGTAACCGACTTCGGAATCGCCACAATCCCCTTCGCCAGATGCCAGGCGAGCACAACCTGTGCCGGAGAGATACCGTGCTTACCCGCAATCTCAACGATCACCGGGTCTTTCAGAATCTCGCCACCCTGACCGAGCGGCGACCAAGCCTCGGTCACAATACCAAACTCACTGTGCACCGCGCGCATATCTTCCTGCGAGAGATACGGGTGCAGCTCAATCTGGTGAATCGCCGGGGTCACGCTGGTATCGGCGATAATTTCGCGCAGCTGAGCCTGCGGAAAGTTAGAGACACCAATCGAACGCACCTTACCCTGCTTTTTCAACTCAATGAGCGCCCGCCACGACTCCAGATAGGTACCCTGCTGCGGCATAGCCCAGTGAATCAGATACAAATCCACGTAATCGGTGCCGAGCCGCTCTAGCGACGCATCAAGCGCGGCAATAGCCTTCTCAAAACCCTGATCCGAGTTCCACAGCTTGGTGGTGAGAAAAATATCCTCGCGCGGCACGGAGCTGGCGGCAATACCACGACCTACCCCAACCTCGTTCCCATAAATGGATGCAGTATCGATGTGGCGGTAACCTGCTTCGAGAGCCGTACCGACAGCATCGGCGGCACCATTATCCTCAATCTGCCACACGCCATACCCGAGCTGAGGAATGCTGTTGCCGTCGTTGAACGTGATGTTTTTGACCATTACTTCTCCTGAAATTTGATGGGGACTGACGCCAACGGTACCCCTGGATGCGCTCGCACGCTAGGGTGACGGGCGCATCCAGCCCAGCGCGAAACCGGTAAGCCCCTCCCAGGCGCAGAAAAGAGCCTTTATTTATATTGAAAAATCCCGCTTTATTCGCCATCAAGAGCCTTTTAGATTCAGAAAAGACAAAAAGTATGAGCTGTAGAGATAAACGGGATTTGATTCCTGTCGAGCAGCAAGTCACATGACTATAGTCATACATTCTTACTGACGTTACGGCACTGCCTGTAGAGAGTCTTCTTCGAGAGACTGGAATAGCCGGGATAGAAAAGGTTTCTATCCAATCGGTGTTCTAAGGAGAATATGATGACTGCACTAGTCACCACTAAAGTCAATGCTCTTGCAGCTGCACGTACTTTCGGGACGGCAGCGGGTAGCCCCGCTCACCGCCGTGCACTTGTGGCAAACCCCAGCGAGGTTTTGGCTGAAGCAGGCGTTGTTCCCTCAGGAACTCAGGTTCGCCTGGTAGAAGATGAAACCCTAACTCTGGGACACCACAAGGTTGTTAATGACGGGGAAGAACTCGTCATCGCAATCGCTCCCGCTGTCGAAGAAGAGCTTGATACCACCGATTCACCTGAAGACGGTATTTGCTGGTGCTGCTGCTGCCCTTGCTAAGTTCTGAAGGGCTATAAACAACGATGGGAACCAGGCTATTAAAGCTTGAGTACTAGCCTGGTTCCCACCCCGGATACACAGTGAAGGAAGATCATGAAAAAGCGTTCAACAGGTCGTTGGGTTTTTCGTGGAGCGTTACTCGTCGGATTTTTGCTTATTAACGCTTCAGCCAATCATTGGTGGCCGTTCCTATGACTTTTACATATGACAACGGATTAGTTCAGATGCCTGAACCCCCGCATCTTTTTACATCCGCTTGGTACGAATCTCCTATTTCGAGTGCTCTAGCCTGGCAGAGCCACGCTCCTGAGGGCATTGGGGCATCAGATATTTCTGGCGTTCTGTTGGCCACTCGGTTTGAGAGTGTTAAAACGGTTTTGCATGATGACCAAAGGTTCTCTGCCGTGGGACAAAAATATTTGAGCCAAATGCAGTCTCAGGCACAATACGCGAAACCTGAGCCTGCAGATTTTCAGATCCCTCAAACTCAGCAAAGGTTCTTAGCGCATATGGATGGATCACCTCTTCGCCAGATGCGCAAAAGGTTACGTACGCCTTTTACCACCGCAAATTCTAAGAAAGCGGTAGAACGTTGTCGAGATGCTATTGAGCAGTCCGTCACGATGCTCGCGCAATCGAAAAAACTAGATCTTGCAGGGTGGTGTGATGATCTCGCGGTATCCCTGATTAGTGTTCTTATCGGGTATGAAGGAGATATTATCGAGCTTTCTCGATGGTGCCGAAAACGGGGTGCTGTCCCGAGCAAACGAGAGGGGAAACTCTCTGCTCCAGATGCGCATCAGCTCTTCGCCGAAGACGTTATGGGTGCAGGAGGGTTCTACCATCAGTATCGTCACGACGGTATGCCCCACGATGCAGCAGTCGAAATTGTCAGTATGCTCGCCTCAATCACCCATGAGAGCTTGCAATGGGCTATGACTAACGTTTTGACCGTACTGACACAGCGTAACCTTTGGGAAACAGTAAATTACGAGAACTCTATCGCTATGGTTGATGAGGCACTGCGCCTATACACGCCTACTGCAGCGTTAGGACGCCTCGCTACTGTCGATACCAAAATAGATGGAACGTCCATTCATGCGGGGGAATTAATCGTGTGTTTACTTCATGCCGCACAACACGATTCCAGAATGTTCCCAAACCACGATGAGTTTACGCCCGGTAGGCCGCATGCGTCAGAAGTAACCTTTGGGATGGGACCTCACGCATGCCTCGGATTCCCCATCGCCCGTCCTCTCATGGGGTCAGTTGCCCATAAAATCGCAGAATCTGCGTGTACTTTACGGCTTGGTGAAAATCCTGAACCACTACCGGAGATGATTAACTCTACGTGGATCCAAATGCCGGTACACCTTATACCTTCAATCTCTGGGGAGAATCTTTATGCAGGGATATGAGCAATACAGTGTTATCGCTGAGAACATTCACCAAAATTATAGTGATGTGAAGGTGCTTAAAGGCGTCAACCTCGCGGTCGAAAGGGGAGCAGTTCACGGTATTCTCGGGCCTAACGGCGCGGGGAAAAGCACCTTTGTGGATTTGTGCACCGGATCTTCTAAACCTACAAGCGGTACGATGCAGGTCCTCGGCGTTGATCCGCATCGTAACTCTGCCCTTGTGCGTTCGCATATGGGTATTGTGATGCAGGAAGCGGCATTCCCGACTGGGCTCAAAGTCAAAGATGCTGTCACCTGCTGGCAGCGTTATATGTCTGCAACAGAATACACAGTGCCTGAGTTTTTCGATCTTGAGAAACTAGCGGATCGCAGAATCCATGAGCTTTCCGGTGGCGAAAGGCGCAAACTTGACCTGTATCTGGCTATGATGGGCAATCCTTCTCTGCTTATTCTTGACGAACCCACAACTGGACTTGATCCGTTAGCACGTAGAGATGTGTGGGAGGTTATTCAGCATCTTGCCGAAACAGGTACTACCATATTGCTTACTTCTCACTATCTTGATGAAGTTTCGGCTCTCTGTCAGCAACTTTCTATTCTCCTTAACGGGCAGATTGTTGCGAGCGGAACCCCAGCGCAGATTGCTAAAGAATACAGTCACACACGGCAAGGCTGGGTAGAACTCTCAGACTACCAGAACGCCCAAGCCCTTGGTGGAGAACTTTCTTCGCAGAGCGGGTACAAGAATATACGTGTTCATGATGCCACGGTTTCATTCGATGTAGAGTCCCCAACAGGTCTACAAAACTTATTTGCAACATCCGCATATCGTGATGCTGTCCTTGATTTTGCGCTCAGCGACTATTCACTTGAAAACGCGTACGGCAGCATTGTGCGATCTACGGATGCCCCACAGGGTATAGGTAGTACCCGCACGGACTAGGAAGGCCACTTACGTGAGTGCCACAATCTCAAACTTCGCACGGAGTCTGTATGCGCAAATAGCCATGCAGCTGACCGTCTTTATCCGCAATATGCGGAGTGTTTTTTTCACCTTAGCCTTCCCCATTATGATGATCGTGCTCTTCGCCAGTGGATCTTCAGGACAGGCTAATATTCCCGCTCAGCAGGGAATTAACGTAACAATGGCAAGCTGGACTATCGTGGGCTTGTGCTGCTACACGCTCTTGATGGGTACATTTGTGCGTGTAGCAGGTGATATGGCGGCGCAGCGCTCGACCTCTCTCCTGAAACGCCTGCGACTTCGGAGCACATCGGATGCCGCAGTAATCGCTGGTTACATTGTGACTGCATCCATCATTGCCCTAGCGTGTACTTTAATCCTTATTGTCTTTGGTATGGCGGTGTATCACCTGCCTATGCCTAAAAATATTCCACTGACGATATTGGTTATTCTGCTGACTACGGTGGTGCTATCGCTCATCGGTGCTGCGTACGCATCGTTTATTCCCAGTGCAGAAGCAACTCAGATTATGCTGTTACCGCCTGCTCTAGTTTTGATGTTCCTCTCAGGTATCTTCCAACCTGTATGGACTATCCCAGCTGGCCTACGAGACTTTGCAGGATGGTTCCCCCTTGTGCACTTAACGGATGCATTACGTTCCGCGTGGTTCGGGCTCGATGTGGCACACGCGCAGGTAAGTGATACTGGATTAACCATCCCTTCAGGAACCCAGTTCATCAGTACTCAAGGGATGCTGGTTATTGGTTTATGGTGTGCAGTTTCACTTATTTTTGCGATTACTAAATTCCGGTGGGATCCCCGACAACACTAGGAGAGAACTATGATAACCGCATCGTTAGATAACCATTCTGAGACCGCTGAGCTATATTCCCAAGGAACTGAACGATATGTAAGGAACCCACAATTCCACTTTACTCAGCAGACCCGGGAAAATCGCACGACAGTTGTTGCTTCTTCGCCCGAAACAACAGTGCTGCTTGAAGGGTCTGAGGCTGAATTCATCGCTGAAGTTGACGGGAAAACCTTGGAAGATATGATGCGTTTACCCCGCTGGGCAGCGGATCTTCCACTTATGTTTGCTCTTGCTGCTCAGCTGCAGCATCGTGGGCTTATTATGACTGAGACTCAACTTTCAGACTATACCGTTCAGGGAAATATTGAGATTATTGACGTTACTCGTGCCCGAGTTCTTGAGTCTTTCTCTGCCTCGCCTCAAGACGGTATACGAGTTATTGATGGGCACATGGTTCCTAGCGTGAATTCGGGTTTGCCAACAGTGATTGTCTGCGAAGATATGATTTCTCCCGCTGTCGAAAAGCTGTCTCGGAAGTATGAGGCGGCGGGGTATCTGTACTGCCTAGTGCAATTACAGGGAGCGGATGCTCTCATAAGCCCAGTGCTGGGGACTTCGTCGAGCGTACCTTATGACCAGCTCAAGCATAGTCTTCAAGTTAACGCACAGTATGCTCTTTCGGGCGGTAAACTTCTGGACAATGTTATGGGGGCGGCCGCAGTAACTCCGCGTTCCGTGGTGCACTCGCTTATCTGGTTGGCAATTCAGCGAATGAAGACATCAGAGCCCGCAAAGCTTACAGTCTTACGTTTTAAAAACGGTCTCTTTGAAGGGGAGCACTACGTCATGACGGGTGCCAAGACTACTAAAGCTCAACCGTTGAACCTTGACGTGCAGGCTAAAAAAATTGACCTGAGCTTCAATCCCGTCAACGACGCTGGACGCGCAAAATCTACCCGAGAGACCTGGGAAACCTATCGACATCTTGTATCTGATGTAACAGGAGTCGTGTCAAGCCTTAAACGTTTGGTACCTGAGGACGAAGAACTCTTGGTACACGTTTATGGGGCGGGACATAACTGGGCACTCAATCATGGAAGCTCTGAAGAATTCACACGTAGCTTACGCGGTCGTTCTTCGGGTAAAGGAACCACCGATTTAGGTGCCCGAGTATCCGGTTTGGCAGAAGCTATTGAACGTCATAGTGCGATCTCTGACGGCACTGAAGCCCGTTTACACACCAGCTATAAAGACTTGGGGGAGCACGCTCTAGACCCTCGAACCCTGACACAGTTCTCTCAGGATCAATACGAGCAACGGGATGTTCTCAACCAAGTGAAGGATCCATATCACTGGGTTCCAGAAAAATTCGATCCCACAGCAGAGATTGATTGGATGCCTGTTTGGCGACCTGCACGTGATGAAACTGCCTGGATTCCTGCAGCGTACTCGTTATTCATGTTTGATCATGGAGCGATGCTGCCAGGTGCAAAATGCCTGCTTGGACAGAAAATGATGCGCTCAGATTCAAACGGTCTCGCAAGCGGTTCTACCCCAGGCGATGCCGCCGCGCAGGCTCTGCTTGAACTTATTGAGCGCGATGCCGTTGCCATTTGGTGGTACAACAAAATTCCCCGCCAGATAATGGCACCCGAGTTTACGGATACCCCTTTTATTCAGCGTACCCGAGAATGGCTGCAAAGTATTGGCCGCAACCTAGAGATTCTAGATATCACAACAGACATAGGTATTCCTGTAGCTGCCGCTGTAGCCCCTAAACCTGGGGGTGTGTCCGATCAGATCATTCTGGGGTTCGGCGCGCATCCTAACCCTGAAATTGCTGCAACCCGTGCAGTAACAGAGGCTCTGCAGTTTATGTGTGCCCTGCCAGCGCAATTTAGGACCGCAGAAGGTATGGATCTAGACCTCCTTAAAATTTCGGTAGATGATGCTGCTAGTCATTGGCTTCAAAACGCTAAACTAGACGATAATCCTCATCTTGTACCTGATCCACAGGCGCTTAACGTAGAGCATGTACCGTGGAAGCAAGCCGACCCCCAACGTATTATTGCGCGTCTAGAAGATGTCGGTTTACCTGTGTACCTTCAAGAGCTTACACGTCCTTATATTGGGCTTCCTGTAGTACGTGCTCTAGTCCCGGGGCTGCGTCCGTGGTGGAGGCGCTTAGCAGCGGGACGACTCTACGATGTGCCGGTTCAATGCGGATGGCTTACCCAGCCCACCCAAGAAACTGACCTCAATCCGATCTCCATGTTCTTCTAGAGGGAGTTACCCCGTGACAAAGACCCACCTGAATCCACACAAAATACCTTTGATTCATTGTGAATATCAGCTGAAACAGATGCATCCTCAAAACAATGAAAAGTTCGGAACTTTAGAAGACTGGGCTCAGAACTTAGACGTATCTGCACAGCAGGTCGCTCTGATATTGACTCGACAGAGCTCGTCAAGAAACCTTATACAACGTCTTATCAACCCTGAAACCGGAGCAAGCATAGAGATTTCTGGCTTTGAGCTCC
Source organism: Rothia sp. HMSC036D11 (assembly GCF_001814205.1). Lineage (NCBI taxonomy): Bacteria > Bacillati > Actinomycetota > Actinomycetes > Micrococcales > Micrococcaceae > Rothia > Rothia sp. HMSC036D11. Next base: position 132,428 of record NZ_KV815272.1, on the reverse strand, counting down.
TGCTGACTGAAGACGCGCTGGAACCTGTTCTTGACGAGGCAAATTATCCGCTTGGTCATACTGACTGCACTCTTACGCCGGGCGTTGTTATTTACGGGATGAATGGAAATACTCGCTTTGAAATAGCGCATCGGCCTTTACGAGTAACTCTCAATGCCCAAGCCTGGTTAGATGCTATGACGGGTGGCGTAACCCACCAAATTCTGGAATTTATAGGGATTTTTGCGCCTGAAGAACAGCATCATAAATATGGTCCTTGGGACTGTTGGGAACCTCATGACTATTTTATGTACCGACGTTCCAGGTTTGATACGGCAACCGGAGGGTATGGCGCTACTCGAACACGTGAGCACAACACAACCTTGCTCAAAGGCTTGGCTTCTCTTCGACAATTTCCCTTCCCCAAAGTTGATTCTCGCCGCCACCAACTTCTTCTGGATCAGGCGCTTCTACAACGAACATCCCGGCGCATACCGCAAAAACCTTCGTTAAGTCTTGAATCTCTGACAACACTGTTGGAAGAAAGCCTGCGTGAAACTTCCCATAAGAGTGAAAATATAACACGGCTGCCTTTTCCCAGCGGTGGCGCTCTTCACGAGCTTTACCCCTTCATCATTGCTCAGAATATCGAAGGGCTGGAACAAGGGCTATGGTATGCAAACCTGCATACTCGTCAGTATGAACAGGTTGCGGCTGTTGAGGAGAAAACTCAGAGCGCGTACATGCGTCTATTGCGTACCTATGCAAGTTCGGCAAGGCTAAAGACTGAAGATGTACAGGGGCTTGTTTTATTAGCTGCTGATTTTGACCTTGTGACTTCAACGTATGAAGGAGTCGCATATTCTCTTACCCTCAAACACGTAGGAGCATGGATGCAAACGGCCTGCCTGCTTGCGGAAGAAATACCACTCAACGTATGCCCTTTAGGCGGTGGCGATGCCCGCGCGTTTGAAACACTCACAGGCGTTTCATCCGATAGACTGGTTCCTGTGGGCGAGATTCTCGTGAGTTCCTAGCTTCTACGGTAAGGTTTTACACCCATGTTTGATACTTACGGTATATGGACCGCTCTGGCTTGGTGTGCTCTTGTGTTTGCTGTGGTCTGGATTGGGTACCTCAGAATCCAGCGTCCTACCGTAGGGAAGATCCATAGTATTGTTTCTATCATTATTATTATCTTTTCCTTAGTAGGTATTCTAGGCATTAAGCAATCTATGCTCCCAGTGGGGATTTTATGTTGTGCTATAGCAGTTACCGGAGTAAGGAATACAAAAATAGCGGCTATTACAACCCTGGCAGTTGTTGTGGCTCTTAACTATTTGCAGACTTTAGAACCTAGCTGGGAGATCAATACCAGTTCCCATGATCCGGCTATTGTTGCCATCGTGGGGTTTCTCTTCATGAATCTTCGGATTAGCCGAGTATCACACCGGCGGCTTCAAGAAGAACTTTATATTGCTGAACAGAACCAAGAGTTACGTGAACAGAACCTACAGGCAGAGTTTAGGACCCAGATTGCGGCGAACCTTCATGATCTTATTGGGCATGATTTAACAGTTATTAATATTCGCCTGCAACAATTGGTACGTACCTTAAAACCTCTTGATTCAGACGTGGCATATGAAGCGCGTGCGATACAGAAAATGACACGTTCTTCTATAGCTCATTTACGCGACGTTGTAGAAGGCTTTAATACAGTTGATTTCTCGCATCAACTCAATGCTGTACCGTCATTACTGTCATATCGTGGTATTCAAGCCCACATGGATATTCAGCAGAATGTTCTCAAGGTCCTTAACCCAAGTACCCTCACAGCACTGTATTGGGTACTTCTTGAAGCTATCACCAATGTTCTTAAACATAGCGGCGCAAAAAATTGCTGGGTGAGTCTAAAACAACATTCTTCGGGTGACTATATGCTTATTATCGCGGATGATGGTATAGGACTGAAGGAAAGTTCTATGCGGAACACCGGTGCCGGTTTAGCAGATATGAATACCCGCATTCAACATATAGGTGGAGAGACAACTCTTGGTGCCGCACCTGAGGGTGGAACCCAAGTCAGAGCTAGGATCCCAGCTTCTAACATCATTACTGGAGGGGCATAAAATTATGATTACTGTTCTTATAGCTGATGATCAGACGATGTTCGGCAGCGCGCTCGCCAGTCTTATTGATGAAGAAGAAGATTTGGAAATTGTGTGTGTTTGTCGAGATGGACAGGAAGCCCTGGATAGTATTGTCACATATATTCCAAATGTAGCGCTTCTTGATATTGAAATGCCAAAACTTAACGGTCTAGATGTTCTTGATGAAGTTCAGAAGCAAGGCATAAACACGAAAATAGCTATTCTGACAACTTTTCAATCTCCTGGTTACGTTCGTCGTGCTCTTGAAAGCGGTGCTTGTGCTTTTATAACAAAAGATCAAGATGCTGAAGAAGTATCAAACATTATTCGGGATATACATTCTGGGAAGGTAGTGGTTGATTCTGCACTGCTTCTTAGTGGTGCTACGCTGCCAGCTAATCCACTCAAACCCAGACATCAGGATGTTCTGAAACTGACTATGGAAGGAAAAACCGTCAATCAAATTGCACGGGAACTATACCTTTCTCACGGTACTGTGAAGAATTACCTATCTGAAGCCATTCAACTTCTTCACTGTACTTCACGTGTAGAGGCTGCTCATACGGCGCGTACTAACGGCTGGATTTGACCTGACGTATAAGGCGGCGATGGGCGTATAAAGAGCCTTCTTAGCAGGGGAGTTAGGAATCAGTCGGGGTGAAAAGCTCACGAATCTGTTCCGCATCCACCCGGGACGAGGCGAAGGAGCCGTCGTTGACGACCGCATCAAACAGCGCCGCTTTCGATGCCTTCAAATCCATGACCTTCTCTTCAATGGTGCCCTCAGCCACCAGCCGATACACGTGCACATCACGTTCCTGCCCCAGCCTGTGGATGCGATCCACCGCCTGCTGTTCAGCCGCCGGGTTCCACCACGGGTCCATGATGAAACAGTGATCTGCCTCCGTCAGGTTCAGCCCGAACCCGCCTGCCTTAAGCGAAATAAGGAACACCGGCGCCGCACCCTCAGCAAAATCCTTCAGAACCTGCGGGCGGTTGCGGGTCGTGCCGTCCAAGTACAGGTAGTCGATGCCTTCAGTCTGCAGCCGTTCAGCAATTGTGTGCAAATACCCCGTGAACTGGCTGAACACCAGCACCCGGTGCCCGTCGCCTAAGAGTGAGGGCAGATGCTCCACCAAATATTCGAGTTTGGCGGAAGCCACCCCGGCGTATTCATCCGGGTCGATCAGCGTGGCATCAAGCGCCAGCCGCCGCAGAAGCGTGAGCGACTGAAAAATCGTGAACCGGTTCTTATCCATATCTTCTAAAAGCCCGAGCACCTTCTGCCGCTCACGCTGCAGATGCATATCGTAAATATGTCGATGCGCCGTCGTGAGCGGCACGTTTACCCGCACATCGTTCTTTTCGGGGAGATCGGCGGCGACCACATCCTTCGTACGGCGCAGCATCAGAGGGCGAACCCGGCGGCGTAATTTTTCGATAACCTGCGGGTCCTCACTAGACTCGGCGGGGCGCGCATATAGGTCGCGGAACATGCGCGCTGACGGGAACAAGCCATCCGCCACAATCGCCAAGAGCGCCCAAAGCTCCATGAGGTTGTTCTCCATTGGGGTGCCCGTGATGGCGAGTTTTACCTGCGCGTTTAGGGCACGCGCCACCTTCCATGCGCGAGTTTTCGTGTTCTTCACGAACTGCGCCTCGTCTAAAATCAACGCACCCCACCCTGCACGCGGAGGAGCATCATCCTCTGTGTTTTCGGGAACGTGGTTACCGAATTCGATGTATCCATCCTCGTCGAGACGGAACAGCGCATAGCTCGTGAGCACCAGATGCGCACCCTGTACCAGCTCGGCGATGCTCGTGCCGCTTTTGCTCGTAGACTCGGTGATAGTCACCACCTTCGCACCCGGCACGAATCGTGCAGCCTCTTGCGCCCAGTTACCCACCACGGATGTTGGCGCAACCACGAGGAAAGGTGCAAACTCGGTGTGATCGGCGCGTTGCTCATGCTCGGCGATCGCTTGGGCAAGCAGAGCGAGCACCTGCACGGTTTTGCCCAAGCCCATATCGTCGGCAAGAATCCCGCCCAGCCGGTGCTGCCTCAAGAACGCGAGCCAGCGGAAACCCTCAAGCTGATAAGGCCGCAGAACTGCGGTAAGACCCGGGGGAGAGGGCAGGTGATTCGCTGAAAATACGCCGGAAGAAACAGATAAAGAATCGGAATGTTCGTTCTCTAAAACTTCTTCGGAACCGGCAGTCTCCCCCGCACGGTCGGCGGCCTCCACGAGGGCGAGCAGACTCTTAACCTGGGCATCCCAAGAAGCCACGGTTTCCACACTCGAAGCGAGCGATTCCAGCTCAGAGAACAGCCCCGCCTGATGCCGGTTAATGCGCAGCTCACCGCCGGTTTCGTTGAGCGTGCGGGCCTCCTCAATGAGGGTTCGCAGTGCCGAAAACTCCGGGCGATTGAGTGAAAAATAGGTGCCGTTACCCAGCAAAATACGATCCTGATTCCGATCGAGCGCCTCAAAAACCTGGGCGAAAGGCACAGTCCAGTTATTGACCTTAATAGCGATACCCAGCCCGAACCAGTCACGCGAATTACCCTCGGTCACCTTGACCTCAATCATGGCGTCGGTCGCCTCGGTAAACTCGGGTACAGAACCGAGCAGCCGCACGCGAACCCCGGGAATACGCCGCAGGGCGGGTAGCACATGAGCGAGAATATCGCGGGTTTCCCATCCCTGAGAGCGGCGTTCCCCAAACCCGCCCGCCAACACCGGGTTGGATGCAGTCGCCGACCGTACTGCGCGCAGCACCCGCGCCTCAAAACGTTCGTCGCGTTCTGTATCCAAACCCAGCGCTGGCAGGCGGCGAACCCCCGAGTCCGTGCCTTCTTCATCGAGTGGGTTCTTCGGGTACTCCCAATACCAATTCAGGAGCGCATCGTGCGAAATCTCATCATCAAAGTGCGCCTCAAATACCAAATAGGGCGAACGAACCTTCGGCAGAGCCAAAGCCGGGTCTGGGGTAAGGAACGGGACGGCCCGCGTGAGGGTGGGCAAGAACTCGCGGTGAAAAGCCTCGCGCTCGTCTGCCGGAATACGCATTTCGCCGCGAGATACCAAGGATTCTGCGGTTGCGCCCAAGGGCTCGGCAAGCGGAATAAACGCCAGGTTAAGACCCTCCGGCAGGTCCGGAATAGTAGGCGTCGCAGCATTTTCGGGCGATAGCTCGGGAATGAGCCCGACCGTCTGCGTTTCAGAATTTTCGCTCTCGTCCGAGCTCTCCTCCGCCTGCTGCGAAGATTGAGCCTGAAAAACATCGCGATGCGGCGCGTCTAAGGCGCCCTTGCGCGTGCTTTTCCAATGCATCCGCTGCGCCTGCTCCTCGTAAATACGCTGCACAAGACCGCCGAGCGCGAAAAATCCTGAGCGTGGCGAGCCGATGGGGTGGCAGTGTGCGGCATCAAACCAGAGCTGCCGCACCCGGTTATCTTCGCGGGTTTCCCACCCCAAGGCGGCATGAAGAGCCAAGTCGGGGGTGGAATCTTCGCTCACGGCAGCCTCTGCGTTCTGTCGGGACTCGGCCTCAACAGCTCCGGCATGTACCCTCACCTGGGCGGGTGGTAGAACTGCCGTGGTTACCTCAAACCCTTCGAGAAGAATCGGCAGGCCGATCTGCTCTGCACGAGCCAGAACATCCCACAGTAGCGTGGAGTTCGTGGCGGTGAGCGAAATCCAGTCCCGATGCGAAGAATACATATTCTGCCACGGGCGTGCGATAGCGTATATTTCGGCGAAGAACCGTTCGTGCTCAGGGTACACTTCGTGACGACCGACCGGCCCACCCACGCTGGATGCAAAGGTCTCCCAGCTGAGCCCGCCCTTGATCCAGCGCCCGGTTTTGGACTGCATGAGCGGTCGCGCCAGCAAATTGATAGGCGGGGTTGCACCGGGAATATTGCGCCCGCGCGCATACGAACCCGAAATGCTGAAGGAAAGGTCGAGCGCCCCCGGAACCCGTGCAGAATCAATACCGGATGCTTCGCCCCGGGCAGCGAGAACCTGTGCCATATCGCGCCGCCACACCGAAATTTTCGAGGGCGAAGAATGCATATTCTCGTGGTCGTTCAGGGAGAGAGGTTTGGGATCGGTGGTGAGCGAGCTTGCTGAACGAATCGCCCCGGATGCGCGTAACGCCGCCAGGGGATCGTCGGCTGCCTCCGCAACCTGTCGCGCGGTATCTTCTGTGCTCTCTTGATTCATAAGCTGACGGATGCGGCCACCGGGCGCATTGTCGAGGGCTTTCCGCGCGGTCTTGGCGCGGTCGAGTGCGGTGAGCATGAGGGCGACGGCGTGCTTGCAGTCGGCGGTGACCGGGCATGTGCATCGTGCGTTGAAAAGATTGGAATCGGCGTCAGAACCCGGGAAGAAGCGAATATCTACCTCATAAGGAATAGGGGTGCTCCCATTCACCAGGCCTTCCAGCGTGTTTTCGTCTTCGTCGTAGGTGTAACGCACCACTTCACGCTGACGGGCATAAGCAAGCCCGCGCTGGTATGCCTTATGCCCCGCCTGCCGAATAATCTGCGCAACGGTGACGGGGATATCAGGGAAAGGGTTTGGCGTGCTCACCGTTCCATTATCTCAAGGGTGTTAAAGAAAGCGCGCGGTAATTCGTTATGATGTCTGTCCAAGATGCGCTGAGCGTTTTTTACGTGTATTCCTGGTCGCCGTTGTGAAGAGCAGAATTAAGGTGATAATGCCGGTGAGGAAGCCAATACCTAGAAACCATAGGCTCAGATTATTAGTCGCCATGACGAGGGGACTTGCTCCTGCGGGATCGATGCCCCTCCACTCGAAGGCGTGGTATTCCACGAGTGAGCCCCAGCCGGCTAGGATGAGCAATCCAAACCCGATAACCAGAAGTACTGCGGCTACTGCTCCAACGGTGTATATAGCTTTTTTCATGGGCGCTCCTTAGATACTGGCTCTATAAATCGATCTGGTTCTGACCTTCTGCCAAGGGTGTTTTATTCTGCTCAGCATGCTTGTTTTGTGCCTTGCGTGCATTCCTGGTCGCCGTTGTGAAGAGCAGAATTAAGGTGATAATGCCGGTGAGGAAACCGATACCTAAGAGTCGGAAACTTATATTTAAAGTTGCGCGTGTGAGCGGACTAGCTCCCTCGAATTGAATACCCCTCCATTCAGAGGCGTGATACTCCACGAGAGCGCCCCATTCTCCTAAAATAAACAGGACTATGCCACAAAAGAAGACCACCGCAGTTGTTGCTCCAACTATGTAGATAGCTTTTTTCATGGGCGCTCCTTAGATACTGACTCTATGAATTAATCTGGTTCTGACCATCTTTCAGGAGGTCTTGAGCCTGTTTAGGATACTTTTTGTGCGTCTTGCGGGAGTTCCTGATCGCCGTGGTGAAGAACGGAATCAAGGCGATAAAGCCAGTAAGAAAGCCGGTGCCTAAGAACCAGTAGCTGAGGTTGCCGGTTGCTCGCGTTAGGGGACTTGCTCCTTTATGCTGCACGCCCCTCCATTCGAGGGCATGATACTCTACGAGTGAGCCCCAACCGGCCAGGATGAACAAGCCAAACCCAATGATCAGAAAAATTGCGGCCACTATCCCCATGATCTGTACAGTCTTTTTCACAGTTATCACTCTTTCTTTCCGGAAGCGTAAAGTGGGCGTGACATGGTGATATATCAGAGGCAAGATAAATTTCTGTACATTACCCAGTGTGCCGTGATTTTTCTCGAATGTGTAGACCTGCTCTGAAGGCCCAAAACTTCACACTACGCCGCCATGAGGCAGCTATATACAGGTATGCATTCATAATCGCGTTATGTAAATCACAAGGATTTGACAGGTTCGGGCGTTTACAGATTCCTGAAAGCTGTTGTAATCTGGATTCAGCTTCAAGAGTTTCGACTGATAAGCTCCGACTATGGTCGAACGCCAACCCCATGTTCACGGGTGGCTCGGATGACGAAGTGGTTTGTATTCGCCGCCTCAGGTGGCACTTGGTACAGGCAAGAGCAACGCGAAAGGAACGCGCATTCGGCGCATGGTTGTCAATGTACAACAGCTCTTCATCTCCAGCATCCCCCCTTACTCCTGCACGCTCTTATCAGGAAAATCTGCGTGCCGCATCCGTGCCCGCACGCGGCGGTTACCAGGCAGTAAGCATTCAGGACTACGCACGTATTTCTTCTAAGCGCGACGAATTCCTCAATTTTCTGCTTCTTCCCAACCCCGAGGGTATTCCCGCCGTCGAATATGCCGGTCTGCGCGTAGCATAGGGGTATGAGCGCCTCAGGACTGCTTCTCGACTCGGATGTTCTCGCCGAGATCCGCAAAGCCACACCAGATCCCAAAGTTGTTGCCTTTCTGCGCCGCCGCGCCTATAAACACCTCTACATTTCGGTGCTGAGCGTGGGCGAGCTCAAAGGACTCTACCCCTACCCGGAAACCGACCGCTGGATTGCCGAACTTCTCGACAGATTCGCTGACCACATTATTAACGTGGATGCCCGTGTAAGCCTCGAATGGGCGGGACGCAGCGCTCCGCGCGGTACCCACAGTCACGGACGTAAAGATGCCGAGCCCCTGCCCACCGCCGCCCTCGAAGGTCTGATGGCGGCGAGCGCCCAAGCTCACGACCTCGAAATCGTTTCTTCAAAGGCTGAGGTGTACCGGTCCTGGGGCGTGCCCGCGGTGAATCCGTGGATTGAAGACTAATCTTCCGCACAGTATTTTCACCGTAAGCGCCGGGGGAGTACCTGCGTGTTCGAGAAAGCCGTGAGAAATGCTCGGCACAGTTAGCTGTATGCGCTGTCGCGGCGGTGAGAGCGCATCAGTAACGTTCGTGTAACCCCTATGTTCACGGTGAGCGGTTAACGAAGGTTAGCCGCCATTTAACCGGAACTATTTCCCCGAAAGCCCAGCAGGCTCACACGCGCTGGCAGGTTTCATGGCATGATGGAAGAACGATGAAAAGTAGCTCTTCTACATCCCGGTATTCTGCCCCTATGCCACTCTGGCTGCAGGGCATCGTTGAATTAGTTTTTACCGCCGCGCTTTCTTTCGGGCTTGTGCTCGTTCTGCTCATGGCGGTGTGGTTTACCAACGGTTTTAACCGCATGGATTTTCCCGCACTCGCAACTCTTGCCTCCCACCTGTGGCTGCTCATGCACGGTGTGCCGCTGAATATTCCGAATGCTTTCGGCATTATTCTGCCGCACGGCATGCTCACACTGGTGCCCATGGGGCTGAGTATTATTCCGGTGCTCTTATGCTTTAGGTCTGGGCGAAAACTGGCGCGCGCATCCTATGAGGGGGAATTCTTCAAACCCGTACTCTTAGGGTGCGCTGCCTACGGTATTTTTGCTGCCGTCGCTTTTGCTTGGGCGAGCACCGAACGGCACCTGCTGGGTATTGTTGGTGCGGCGTTGATTCCGCAGATCGTGGTACTGGTCGGGTTGATCTGGGGCGGCTACTATGAATCGCGTTCGCTCGCCCGTATGGTGGGCGTGAACACCGCTGAACAGATTTCGCAGATGAGCCAGTACTCGCGGTGGGCGAGTTCCTATGTGTGGTCGATCGTGCGTGCCTCCATGGTGGCGATTTTTTCGTTGATCATGGGCGGTGCCCTGGTGCTGGTGGTTGCCATGATGATGCGCTGGTCGCAGATTGCAACGATCTACCAGGAACTTCACGCTGGGCCGGTGGGCGCGCTCGCGGTGACCCTGCTGCAGCTGGGTTACCTCCCGAACTTGGTGATCTATGCGATGTCGTGGACTACCGGCGCCGGGTTCTCCTTCGGCGTGGATACGCATGTGGGTTGGTCGCAGACGACGATGGGCGATCTTCCACTTTTCCCGGTGCTGGGTGCTATCCCTGAGAGCCTGGGCTGGATCGGGTATGCGGGTCTGGCGGTTTCGCTGGGCGCCGGGGCCGTTGCCGGTTGGTGGTTCTTGCGTGAAGGCGAAGACCACGTGGACGAGTGGATCACCATGAAGGTACGTTACCGGGTGATTGCGCTGCCGCTTTCTTCGCTCGTGTTGGGTTCGCTGGTGGGTGTGCTCTGCGGTGTATGGGCTTATATTTTGGGTTGGATTTCCAGCGGATCGTTGGGTGTGGGGCGTTTTACCGAGGTAGGCGCATCGCCCGCAGCTTTCGCCGTGGCGACCGCAATAACCTTGGGCGCGGGTACCGCGTTGGGTAACCTGCTGTGCCATGTGCTTCTGCCTGATAGCAGTCGTGAGCTGCCGCGTTTTGCCGATGAACGTCCCAACCTGGGCAGTCGCATGAGCGAGATGCTGCAGCAGCGCCGTGCGGCGCGGGCGGAGCGTGAACAGCTCAGGAACGATGAGCAGGAACGCGAGACACAAGAACGTGAAGAGCAGGCGCGTGAGCGGGCTCAGCAGCGGCGCGAACGCGTCAAACAGGTGCACGCCCGCCGTGCAGAACTCAATAAATTTGCCGAACAGGAAGAAGCACAGCGAGCGCATGGTTTAGGTATCAAAACGGAGCAAGAATCCTTGCGTGAAGACGGTTCCGCTGAAGCTGCGGACTCGAAGGATGCGGCATCTGACGAACAAACCATCGAGCTGTCGGGAGCGGATGAACCCACCGTGGAACTTGATACCTCTGAGAAATCCGGTGGGGGTACCGAGGACGCGCCGCGCACGGTCAAGCCCGGCAAGCGTGAGAAAGCCCCTGGGAAGCCGGTCTTTAACCGTGTTCCGCGCCCCGAAACCTCCGGTAATGGCGGTGATACTAAGGGCGATCGGGAGACACGGGAGCAGAGCGTTCGTACAGGGGAGTCTGGGTCGCAGAAGGCCTCCTCGTCAGCGGAGTTCCACGAGCCCGGGTATAAGCGTTTTGCCGTGCCGCGCCCGGTTGCCGCATCATCCGCATCCGATCAGGAGAGTACGGAAGGTTCGGAGCAGTCGCACGAGACTACCGTTCAGGAGAAGCGTCAGCTCACGCCTACTCAGGCGATGGCTGTTATCTTCGGAACCCCTGAGTCGACCGAGGATGAATCTTCGGAGGAAGAACCCGCCACGGGTCAGAAATCCTCGCAGAAGAAGAGGAAAAAATAACTTTCGCGCCCGATATGGCGATATATAGGGAACACCTAGAGGGCTAGAAGTATAGCGGAATATAGCAATTGTGCCGAGTGAATCCTTAAGATTCACTCGGCACAATTATTTGAAAATCTCCCCCAAGAAGGGCTTATGGAGCAGGCTGACCGATCGAAACAGAAGTATTGGCGCGCACTGCATGGTTGAAGGATTCTTGACATTGCTTCATATCGGTATCCGTCAGGGCATGGGAGTAGCATTGCCGATAGTTTTGCGCATCCGGGTTCAATGCCATGACAAGCCCCGAAAGAAGCGTCCATCCCGCAAAAAGAAGGCTCAGCCCCGCGGCAACGTAGAGAATCCACGGCCCCCGCCCTTGGGCATTGCGCACTATTGCCATAATGGTCAGCCCGATCCCCAAAAATACCAAGACAAAAAGCAGAAGAAACAGGGGGAAGGGGCTCAGCAAGAAGGGGGTTCCCGATAGGGTCAGCATAGAACCTGCAAGCAACAGCCATAAACTGCGCATCAGCTTGCGGCGGCGCTCCTTAGGGGTGAGCTGCGGACGCTTCGGCGCAGGCGGTATCGGCTGCTGCGGCGGCACTTGGGGGTAAGACGGGGGCATATTTGACATAGGTTAAGGGTACCTCCCTGCGGCGGTCTGCGGGCATGAGAATCACCGTGAAACCCTGAAAATCTAGACTGGGCGAGGGCCGCCAGCTTATCGTTTCGGAATTGGCTTAACTACAAGAATTTCTGGTGCGGTGCCCGTGGCATAGGTGCTACCCAGCCGCTATGTGATGCGCTAAACTATTGCTGTGCGAATTGTGATAATGGTCTCCGGGTCCGGTACTAACCTGCAAGCTATTCTCGACGCCGTAAAGGCTGGCGAGCTAAACGCAGAGATCGCCGCCGTAGGCGCAGATAAGCCCTGCACCGGTCTTGACCGAGCTGCCGCAGCCGGGGTTGAAACCTTTCTGATCGAACCGACAGACTATGCTGACCGCGAGCAATGGAACCGTGCTCTCGAAGAGAAAATCGCTTCCTACACCCCCGATTACGTTGTATTCGCCGGGTTCATGCGCATTGTGGATGCGCAGCTGGTCGCCCGCTTCGAGAACCGGATTATCAACACTCATCCCGCGTTGCTGCCCTCATTCCCCGGGGCACACGGTGTGCGGGATGCGCTCGCCCACGGCGTTAAAATCACCGGGTTGACGGTTCATTTCGTGGATTCCGGGGTCGATACCGGCACGATTATCGCCCAGGCCGCGGTGCCCGTCGAAGCTGGTGACACCGAAGAAAGCCTGCATGAGCGCATCAAGGTGCAAGAACGTCAGCTCTTGGTGCGGACCCTCGAAGAATTTGCTGCCCTCCCCAAAACTCAAAACCCCTAGAACTTCCTGCCCGCACGGCGCCGCATCCCGGTGCATGCGGGCAGTATTAATACCCCGCCACGGGGTACCACCCATTCACCGAGCAAGAAGCAACGGAGTAATTAGTGTCTATGAAGAAGCTCGATCGTCTGCCCCTGCGCCGCGCCCTCATTTCCGTGTACGACAAGACTAATCTGGCGGAGTTCGCCCGCGGTCTGCACGAGGCAGGCGTGAAGCTGGTGTCTACCGGTTCGACCGCATCCACGATCGCCGCCGCCGGTGTGCCCGTCACCGAAGTTACCGAGGTTACCGAGTTCCCCGAGTGCCTAGAAGGGCGTGTGAAGACCCTGCACCCGCGCATCCACGCCGGTATTTTGGCCGACCGCCGCAAGCAGGAGCATATCGACACCCTTAACGAACTCGACGTTGAGCCCTTTGACCTGGTGGTCGTGAACCTGTACCCCTTCGCAGAGACTGTGGCATCCGGCGCCGACCAAGACGCTATTATCGAGAAAATCGATATCGGCGGCCCCTCCATGGTGCGTGCCGCCGCGAAGAATCACGATGCGGTTGCCGTCGTGGTAGACCCCAAAGACTACGAACGTACCGTAAACGCCGCTCGGGATGGCGGGTTTTCCCTGGAGGAACGCCGCCGCCTGGCCGCCGGCGCCTTCGCCCATACTGCCGCCTACGATACCGCCGTCGCTACCTGGACCGCCGCGCAGTTCCAGCAGGACGAAGACGCTAACTTCTGGCCCCCGTATGCCGGTTTGGGCTTTGAACGCAGCGAGACCCTGCGCTACGGCGAGAATCCGCATCAGCGTGCGGCTCTGTATGTAGACCCCGCAGCAGTCCCCGGTATCGCCCAGGCTGATCAGATTCACGGCAAGGCGATGAGCTACAACAACTATGTGGATGCCGATGCCGCCCTGCGTGCCGCCTACGATTTTGATGAGCCTGCGGTCGCCATCATCAAGCACAACAACCCCTGCGGTATTGCAATTGCAAGTCCTGACGCCGCAGACCCGATTGCCGATGCGTACGCTAAGGCTCATGCTTGCGATCCGCTGTCCGCCTATGGTGGCGTGATTGCCGCGAACCGCCCGGTTACCAAGGGTATGGCGCAGGCTGTTAAAGATATTTTCACCGAGGTTATTGTGGCACCCGGATACGAGCCGGAAGCCCTCGAAATTCTGGAAACCAAGAAAAACCTGCGCCTGCTGGTGCTTCCCGACGGGTTCGGGCGTGAGACTATCGAGTACCGTTCGATTTCCGGCGGTGCGCTCTTCCAGGAAGCCGACCGTCTTAACGCCGAGGGTGATAACCCGAAGAATTGGCAGCTGGTCGCCGGTGAACCTGCCGACGAAGCCACTCTGCGTGACCTTGAATTCGCGTGGCGTGCCCTGCGCGCTCCCAAGTCCAATGCGATTATGCTCGCCGATAACGGTGCCGCCGTGGGGATCGGCATGGGGCAGGTTAACCGTGTAGATTCGTGCAAACTCTCGGTTGAACGCGCCAATACACTCGGCGGAGAAGGCCAGGAGCGTGCCCGCGGTGCGGTTGCTGCATCCGACGCTTTCTTCCCCTTCGCGGACGGCCTGCAGGTTCTTCTCGATGCCGGTATCCGCGCGGTCGTGCACCCCGGCGGCTCGATCCGTGATGACGAAGTTATTCAGGTCGCGAAGGATGCGGGCGTCACCATGTACCTGACCGGAACCCGCCACTTCTTCCACTAAATTCCGGCATTGTCTCAACAATCGAATGCGCCAGCCAGGTAGGCTGATGCACGGTGAATATTGCCAACCCAATCCGACTGCAAAACTTATGGTGTGCACGGGTTGGGTTGGCACGCATACGGGGTAAATATTCGATAGGATTAAGACGTGCCTAAAGTCAGTGAAGAATACAAAAAGAACAGGCGTATACAGATTGTCGATGTCGCCCGTGAGTGCTTTATTAAAGGCGGGTATCAAAAGACCTCGATGAACGAGATTATTGCCGCCACCGGGCTCTCTGCAGGAGCTATCTACAACCACTTTTCCTCGAAAGAAGAGATCATGGTAGAGGCCGCACGCCTTGACATGGCTCCCTTCGAGAAAGTGCGTGCGGATTCTCCGTGGGATTATGTTCTGGGGTTCTTGAAGATTCTTGACACGGCGAAAACCCGTCGCTTTCTGCTCGCCACCTGGGGCGAGGCCGTCTCAATGCCCGCTATCAACGCCGTAGTGGGGGAGCAAATGCATCAACTGCGCGCCATGGCAATGGAACGTTACCGTGCCTGGGGCGAACGCGAACTCGATGTAACCGCTGAAGAGCTTGAGCAGTGGCTTAATGTCATGGGTGCGGCGGTGCTTTCGGTGCTTAGCGGTTATGTGGTGCAGACTCAGCTTCTCGGAAAAGAAAACCGTGAAGCCTATTTTGCGTATGCAGCCGCTATTTTGACCCAGGAATAACCCGGTGTAGATGCGCCGCCTGCGCGCGCCTGCATCTTTCGGGGCAATACTCACGGTTCGGCATGGAAAACTCGCTCGCAAGGACTGCTGCGAATATGCCAAAGAGCCCTTGCTATGGCGTCTCATACGGTGGGCGTCATATCTGTGCAGGCGCCAACCTATACGGTAAGATGAGAGTCACATCATAAGCTCTCATCACATTTTATGCAGATTCACACTTTGAGGAGTGGTATGACCGAGCAGACTCGAACCGTGCTTGAGGCTCCCCTCGCGGAGCTTGACCCCGAGGTCGCCGAAGCACTCGATCTGGAACGTAAGCGCCAGCAAAACACCCTGGAAATGATCGCTTCCGAAAACTTCGTGCCGCGTGCCGTACTCCAGGGGCAGGGGTCAGTGCTGACCAATAAGTATGCGGAAGGTTACCCGGGTCGCCGCTACTATGGTGGCTGCGAATTCGTCGATATCGTCGAAGAGCTGGCTATTAAACGGGTTAAGGAACTCTTCGGTGCCGAGCACGCCAACGTACAGCCTCACTCCGGCGCCCAGGCGAATAACGCCGTCATGCACGCCCTGCTGACCCCCGGCGAGAAGATCATGGGTCTTTCGCTGGCTCACGGTGGGCACCTCTCGCACGGTATGAAGCTGAACGTCTCGGGTAAGCTCTACGAGGTTGTTGCCTACGAGGTAGGCGAAGACGGGCGGATCGATATGGAACAGGTTCGGCAGCTCGCACTTGCGGAGCGTCCCAAGGTTATTATTGCCGGGTGGTCGGCATACCCCCGTCAGCTGGATTTCGCGAAATTCCGTGAGATTGCCGATGAAATCGGCGCCTACCTGTGGGTTGATATGGCCCATTTTGCCGGTCTGGTAGCGGCTGGTTTGCACCCCAACCCGGTGCCGCACGCCCACGTGGTTTCCTCAACCGTGCACAAGACCTTAGGCGGACCCCGCTCCGGGTTTATCCTGTGCACCGAAGAGCTCAAGAAAAAGATCGACTCAGCGGTATTCCCCGGGCAGCAGGGTGGACCGCTCATGCACGTAATTGCTGCAAAAGCGACCGCGTTCAAAGTTGCCGCGACCGAAGAGTTCAAAGACCGTCAGAAGCGCACAATCGAGGGGGCGCGCATCCTGGCAGAGCGCCTAACCCACCAGGATATGCGCGATGCGGGAGTTTCCATCGCCACCGACGGCACCGACGTTCACCTGGTACTGGTCGATCTGCGCCACCACGAGCTCACCGGTAAAGAGGCTGAAGACCTGCTGCACGATGCGGGTATTACTGTTAACCGCAACGCGGTGCCGAACGATCCCCGCCCGCCGATGGTGACCTCCGGGCTGCGCATCGGTACCTCGGCCCTGGCAACCCGCGGTTTCGACGCCGAAGGCTTTACCGAGGTCGCCGATATTATCGCTTCGGTACTGTTGCCGCAGCACGATATTGCGGCCTTGCGTGAGCGCGTGAATAAGCTCTGCGATAAGTACCCGCTCTATGTGGGAAGTGAGAGCTGGTAAAACTTATGAAGACCCCGTTGTACGCTTCGTAAAGCGTCTGCGGGGTCTTTTGCCCAGTGTAAACCTCTCACGGATGAATCCGTGACATGAACAGAAAGGAAAACTGCTATGCCGCAGATTCTCGATGGTAAGGCAACCGCAGCCGCCATTAAATCCGAGCTGACTGAGCGCGTTGAGGCCCTGAAGGCACGGGGCATTACTCCCGGTTTGGGAACGGTACTCGTGGGGGATGATCCCGCCTCACACTCCTATGTGGGCGCTAAACACCGCGACTGCGCGGAGATCGGCATTAACTCGATCCGTGTAGATCTGCCCGCCGATATCACCCAGGAAGAGCTTGAGACCGAGATTGATAAGCTCAATCATGACCCTGCCTGCACGAGCTATATTGTGCAGCTTCCCTTGCCCAAGCACCTGGATACTAACCGTATTTTGGAGAAGATTGCGCCTGAGAAGGACGCTGACGGTTTGCACCCCACTAACCTTGGCAAGCTGGTGCTGAACGTTTCGGAGCCGTTGGATTCGCCCCTGCCGTGCACCCCGAACGGCGTGATTGAGCTGGTGAAACGCCACGGTATCGACTGGAACGGTAAGAATGTGGTGGTGCTCGGTCGCGGTATTACCGTGGGTCGTCCTCTGGGGCTGCTGCTGACCCGCCGTGAGATCAATGCAACCGCGACCTTGGCGCATACCGGTACCCAGAACCTTGACGAGGTTCTGCGCCAGGCGGATGTTATTGTCGCCGCCGTGGGTGTGCCGCATGTGCTCAAAGCGGATCAGGTGAAGGACGGCGCAATTCTGCTGGATGTGGGTGTCTCCCGTGCCGAAGACCCTGAAACCGGTAAGAAGAAACTCTTCGGCGATGTTTCCCCCGAGGCGGCCGCGAAGGCATCTTGGGTGTCGCCGAACCCCGGCGGTGTGGGCCCCATGACCCGCGCGGAGCTGCTGGTGAATGTCGTAGAGACTGCAGAACGTCAGGCAGCGAAGAACTAGCCTGGCCGTCAGCTCAACATTCCATGCCGCAGCACGTGAGAGGGCTCTGAGGATAACCGCGCGCCATTGTGAAACACGCTAGGTACGACAATGCCCGGGTGCATACTGTTGTCGCACTCGGGCACTGTTATCGCACGTCTTATGCCTGCTGTGGAGTTTTTTACAGCAGCATCTCGTAAAAATAGGCATCCCCTTTATAGAGCGTCACGCTGTGCTCAACGGGTGAACCCTGCGAGGTATAGCTGGTGGTGGTCACCTTGAACGCGGCGGCGCCCACGGTTGGCAGATGATTGAAGGCTTCCGCATCCGCCTCGGTCATCAGGGTTGCTTCCATGCGCATCATGCCGTGTTCGATTGTGTACTCGCAATGGTCGTGAGGATCTTTGCGTGAACCGCCGGAAGCCATCGTTTCAAGCAGGCATGTTGCAACCTCAGGCGCCAAATAGGCGAGCTCAAAACCGATAGGCTCACCCTCAGCCAAGCGCAGACGCTTAACCAAAAGCACCGAAGAATCTATGGTGACACTCAAATAACGTGAAATTTCTTCTGTCACCTCAACCCACTGGGTCGAAAGCATTCTGGTCGAAGCCTGCAGCCCGCGCCGCTCCATATCTTCAGCGAACGAACATACCCGCGGAATATAGCTTCCCTGAGAACGATCGGCAACGTACGTTCCAGAACCCTGAACGTTATAGATAAGACCGCGCTCCAGCAGAGCCTTGATAGCGTTGCGCACCGTCTGACGGCTTACCTTGAACTTCTCCTGAATAGCGCGCTCAGTCGGGAGTTTATCGCCGGGAGAACCCGGAATCACGTATTTTTGTTCCAGGTAGCGAATAACCTGCTCATATTTAGGGCCAGGAACCGGCGGAAGCATGGTGGGATCGTCGTGAAGGTCCTCAGCGTTCTCCATCATAGAACCACGTGCAGAAGCCTCGGGTGCCTCGTGGGAACCCGAGTTAGAGACAGAACCTGAAAAGTTGAGTGAATGAGTCATCACAGATAGTTTACGCCTATCCGGCCCTAAAAGCGTTGCACCACGTG
Source organism: Rothia sp. HMSC036D11 (assembly GCF_001814205.1). Lineage (NCBI taxonomy): Bacteria > Bacillati > Actinomycetota > Actinomycetes > Micrococcales > Micrococcaceae > Rothia > Rothia sp. HMSC036D11. The sequence continues at coordinate 113,852 of NZ_KV815272.1, read as the reverse complement.
TATGTCGAGGCATTTATCCTGGCATAATTGATGTTATGCACACACGCGAGCAAAATTCTGTGACCACCGCCGAGCCCGGTAAAGCCCCTGTGCGTAAAGCCATTATTGGGTCCTGCATCGGCGTTGGGCTCCTAGTACTTCTTCTCGTTCTGGCAATTTTCAACGCCAACAGCGTGCTCGGTTGGATCTTGGCCGGGCTTATTCTCGGATGGTTGGCGCTCGCCGTCTACTTAGTGCGTATCGTGCTGGTATCCATCAAACAGGATCGTGCCGAATTTAGCCGCATCCACCGCGAAGAATTGGATGCGATGCTCGCCGATAAACTTGCCCATAGCTTTCAGATCGTGCTTGTGCAGTCCCGCGAAATCGCCAACTACCTCACGGACGACAGCGAAGAATCTCGCGCCATGATCGAGCGGGCTTTAGATACTATTAACACCACAGCGTCCAATGGGATGGGAATGGTCAACGACGAAATGAGGGGTGAAGAATGAGCCGCGCCGCTAAAACTCTGCGCGTCGCCAGCGTGAACGTCAACGGTATTCGTGCCGCCTACAGGAAAGATATGGCCACGTGGCTCGCTGGCCGCGACGTTGATATTCTCTGTCTGCAGGAGGTTCGTGCCCCCGATAAGATCGTGCGCGAACTTCTCAACGAAGACGACTGGAATATTCTGCACGCCGAAGCCGCCGCCAAAGGACGCGCCGGGGTATTGGTGGCAACCCGCAAGCACCCCAATGTGAACGGTGAGCTTCTGAAAAACCAGCCTGTCGCCACCCGCTCCACGATCGGCGAAGACTATTTCGCGGACGCTGGCCGCTGGGTTGAGGCGGACTACACCCTGCCCACCGGCGAAACCCTGACCGTCGTAAGCGCCTACGTGCACTCCGGGGAGGTTGGTACGCCCCGCCAGGATGACAAGTACCGCTTTCTCGACCGCATGCTCGTGCGCCTGCCCGAACTCGCTCAGCACTCAGATCACGTGCTCATTGTGGGAGACCTCAACGTGGGGCACACCGAGCTCGACATTAAAAACTGGAAGGCAAACCAGAAACGCGCCGGTTTCCTGCCTGAAGAACGCGCATACTTCGATAAATTCTTTGGCGAAATCGGCTATGAAGACGTGGCGCGTAAACTCGCGGGTGAGGTGCCCGGGCCCTATACCTGGTGGTCCTACCGCGGCAAAGCTTTCGATAACGACGCTGGGTGGCGCATCGACTACCATATGGCTACCCCAGCGCTCGCCGCGAAAGCCGTGGAAGCAACGGTCGATCGTGCCGCCTCCTATGATGAACGGTTCAGCGATCACGCGCCGCTTGTCGTCGATTACCAGTTCTAGAATTCACCCGCCGATAAGATGCCGGATGCGCTGGCTAACCGGCCGCCCGCATCGTGCGCCCCTTGAAGAAAGTATCTATCATGTCTGACGAAAAGAAACAGGATAAATCACTCATTCCCAATGCGTCTTTGGATCGTGTGCGTGTCTACTCCGGCGCGCAGCCTTCCGCGGATTCGATGCATTTGGGCAACTATATTGGCGCGGTGAACAACTGGGTTGCCCTGCAGGAAGACCCCGCCAACGAGTGCCTGTTCTTTATTCCCGATATGCACGCCATTACCGTGCCCCAAGACCCACAGTCCCTGCGCGAACGCACCCGCCTGACCGCCGCCCAGTATATTGCCGCTGGTATTGACCCCGCGCGCTCCCCGTTCTTCGTGCAGTCGCAGGTGCCTGAGCACGCGCAGCTTGCCTGGGTACTGAACTGCTTCACGGGTTTTGGTGAGGCATCACGCATGACCCAGTTCAAGGACAAATCGCAGAAGCAGGGTGCCGATAACGCCTCGGTGGGGTTATTCACCTACCCGGTGCTGATGGCAGCGGATATTCTGCTGTACCAGGTCGATGGCGTACCGGTGGGAGAGGATCAGCGCCAGCACCTAGAGCTTACCCGCAACTTGGCGCAACGGTTTAACTCGCGCTTTGGCGAAACCTTCGTGGTGCCCGAACCCATTATTTTGAAGGAAACCGCCAAGATTTATGATTTGCAGGACCCGACCTCGAAGATGTCGAAATCTGCCGCCTCCGATAAAGGCCTTATCAAACTTTTGGATGAGCCGAAGGCGACCGTGAAGAAGATTAAGTCTGCCGTGACCGACGACGGCTCCGTTATTGCTTATGATCGTGAGGCGAAACCTGGCGTCTCTAATCTGCTCTCGATCTATTCCGCGATGACTGGCGAGAGCATCGACTCTCTTGTCAAACGTTATGAGGGTAAAATGTACGGTCATCTTAAGGTTGATTTGGCGGATGTTGTGGTCGAGAAACTTTCGCCCCTGCGTGAGCGTACCCTAGAGCTTATGGCGGACCCCGCCGAGCTTGACCGCTTGCTGGCACTGGGCGCTCAGAAAGCTCGTGAAATAGCGACTGTTACTATCGAGAATGTCTACGATAAAGTGGGTTTTTTGCCCGCCCAGCGCGGCTAGACCGAAGGAGGTACGCTGTGACTGTTAAGAACACCTGCGAGAATCTATCACACACTGAGGAATCGCCCACTCTTCACCCCGGACAGCGTTATTTGAGTCTGATCGCCCACGTGAACGGACCGTTGGGGCAGCGTCTTGTGGACTGGAAGAAGAGAACCGGCATGACTCTTCCCACTGATTTGAGTAATCATGTGACTGTGTACGTTAGTGAGCTGACCGAGCAGAATGAGAACGATTGGCGTTCGGATGCACTGGCGCATTCACTCGCCGCAATTGGTACGGTGCAGGCTTGTGCTGGGGGAGTGTGCACCTTCCGCCCAAACTCTGAGATCGAGTATCTGGACGTTATCTTAGGCGCCGATACTTTTGCCGAACTTCATGGTGCGTGCGTGCAGGAGTTAGGGCAGTGGGCATCGCCTTTCCCTTACGTTCCGCATATCACCTTGGGGCGTTCTTTGATGCCGGATCAGGTGCGGCAGGCGCATCGGATTTTCGACGATTTACCAGAACAAGAACGTTCGTTCACGGTAGATACTCTGCACGTATATGCCTATGATGGCGCGGATTGGGAACCTCTGGGAGCACTATCTCTTCAGTCTTAGCTGCGCCCCACAATCTTAAATATATATACCTACAGAGCAAGCCCCGATACCTAAACCGGTATCGGGGCTTGCGCTCTCTAACTTCTTCCTAGTGGGAGTCCGCAGTTACGGGTGCCGCATTCGCTGAAGAGACACCGCTGAGTTCATTAGGAACCTGCGGCAGATCGATGCTCATGAGGGTCTTTGGATGAGAAGCATCCGAGAGTGATACCGCGTGAAGCTTCTTCGTCTCAGGGTCGGTCACATAGGCGGTTTTACCGTCTACCCACAATGCCGGGCGAGGATCCTGCCAAGTTTCTGACTCGGTCCACGTATTCATTAGTTGTACAGACCCAAGTTCGGTGCCGTTTGCCGGGTCGTAGATACGCAGCTTACCGTCCGTGGTCAGCAGCAGAGCCTCGCCGTTAGGCCCGCGGCCCATGGAACGGAAGGTGTAGCTGACTCCTTTGGGGAGCGAGTATACCTCTCGCGTGCGGTTGACCGTATCAATGATGGCAAACTTCTCAGGGCGCTCAAGTTTGGCATCCTTATCCGTCTTATAATCCGCCAGAACATAAGGGGAATCCGCCGTTCCTGCCTGGTTGCCCGAGCGTGAGTAGGGATCTTGAGGGTTTGTCACCTTCGTGAAAGTGCCGTCCCGGTAGATGAGTACGCCGTCGGTGCATCCGATCGTGAAGGTATTATCCCGCGCGATAGCTTCGCCGTGTACACCGGGGCATTCCTTGTTCTCCGTTATGGTCTTACCGTTAGCGTCTACCACGGCTGCGCCCGTGCGGGTTTTGGAATCCCCGACTGCTACGAGGTACTGGTCATTCGGCAGGGGGATAGCGAATCCGTGGTGAGGATTGGGGAGCTTAACCTGCTTGGTTTCAAGGTTAGTTGCCGTGCGTTTATTGGATACCAGGTTTGCGGGGTCGTATACGTCGAAGGTGCCGGTACCGTCTGCGAATGCCGCAACCTTACCGTTATCGGCAATAACATGCCCGGTGTGGTCGGCCTGAAGCGACAGTGTCGAGAGGCTGGGAGCGGTGGTGTAGTAGTGTGAGTGGTCACCATGTGCTACCGACCATACGCCGGTGTCGAGGAAGGCGTAGCTGGATCCGTCGGCTACGATCAGATGGCGGTTATCACCCGCATCGTTCAGGCGCAGGAAACCATCTTTGTGAATATCCTGCAGAAGCTTCATATCTTTACCGTCGTACACCATCACGCCGCCGTCATAAGTGATGGCTAGGCGGGTTGACGCGCCTTTGGCTTCAACGATGGGAGACTGCGAGGCGCTTGCGTTTGAATCCCCTGAGGATGCTCCTGCAGAAGGCTCTGAGGAGCCTGCAGAGGATGTGCCGCCCGCGCATCCTGCAAGGAGTAGGGAGGATACGAGACCGAGCGAACTTAGTGACGTCAAAAATGATTTTCGTGTGTTGAACATACACAGAGACTATCACACATGAGAATCATTATTGAATAAGTAAGAGCCGGGATATAAATAATGGGTGGATCAGCACGAATATCATGCCGATCCACCCGATGAGTGAGTGTTGAGAATGTTATAAACGCCATACGGCGTGGTTATTTAAGCGATGGCCGCTTTTAGAGAAGATCAGCCAAGCCGCGATCTTTGAGCTCGGCAACTGTGTCTTTCACGGCCTGAGCCTGCTCACGCGGTGCGACGAGGAGCGCATCGGGGGTATCAACCACCACGATATCTTCAAGGCCAATCACCGAGATCTTGCGGTTGCTGTTCGCGACAACAATACCGCTGCAGCCTTGATTGATCACATTGTCTTCGTCACCGAGAATTGTGAGGCCTTCACCATGCTTCTCTTGGTTAAGACGGGCGACGGCATCAAAGTCTCCCACGTCGTCCCAGCTGAAGGAGCCGGGGACCATCGCAACATCGCCAGCAGCAGCGGCAGGCTCAGCAACGGCGTAGTCGATTGCGGTCTTGGGGAGAGTGCCCCAAATCTGTTCCATAATGCTCTCACGCTCGGGAGTATCCCAAGCCTTGGCGATCTTCATAACCCCGGCGTAAAGCTCGGGCTCGTTCTTTTCAAGATGCTGCAGCATCAGGGATACGGGTGCCACAAACATACCTGCGTTCCAGGTGTAGTCCCCGGAATCTAGGTATTTTTGTGCGGTTTCGCTATCGGGTTTTTCAACAAAAGACTCGACCGCAAGGGCGTTCGGTGCGTGAGCAAGCCCCAGTGGAGTGCATGCTCTAATGTATCCGAACGCGCTCGACGGCTCGGTGGGGGTAATGCCGATAGTGACAATCTTGCCTGAAGCTGCCGTGATAACCGCCTCGGTCACCACGCGTTGAAATTCATCAACGGGGTTGATGACGTGATCAGCGGCAAAGGAGCCAATAATCGCATCCGGTTCACGCTCGTGAATAATAGCGCACGCTAAACCAATAGCGGCTGCAGAATCCTTCGGGGAGGGCTCCAAGACGAGGTCGGAGGCTCGTAATTCGGGAATCTGCTGGGTTACAGCGTTGGCATGAGAAGTGCCGGTCACGACCATGACGGAGCCGTTGCTCAAATCAATGAGACGATCGTAAGTATCACGCAAGAGCGATTTACCTGAGTCTGTGAGGTCGAGAAGGAACTTCGGCGCCTGAGCACGCGAAAGCGGCCACAAACGCGAACCAACACCGCCAGCTGGAATAAGCGGGCGGAAACGGGTTAATGCAGTATTCATCAGTTCCAGAATACCGGGGGCTTTTGTAATATGCCGAATTCTTAGAGTGATTTCCAGGAAAGTCTCAGATAAAAAATATCAAGAGATGCATCACATTAGGTAAAGGTTAGTTCCGCATGAACTCAGCTCACGGAGGGGTATCGCAAAATAACTATTTCGTAATTAACCTTGTAGTTTCTTGTGAAATAAGGAGACGAGGTGTCAATAAGCCTGTGAATTACCTGGTATCTTGAAACTAACAATATGAAATCACAGGAGTTGCTGAGCGCGCTTCCCGCCGAGGTTAAACACACAGACCCCGACGTCGTCTCAGCGGCGACAGGAGGTTATTCAGTGCTGAATAGTTCAAAGGGGACCCTGTACCGCGGCCGATGGGGCATGTGGTCTTGGGTCGCTCATCGTGTGACAGGTATCGCTATATTCTTCTTCCTACTGGTTCACGTACTTGATACCGCCGTTGTCCGTATCTCTCCCGAGGCATACAACAGCGTTCTCGGTCTCTACAAAAACCCCGTGATGGGTCTGGGAGAGACTGCGCTTGTGGCAGCCATCGTGTACCATGCCTTCAACGGTATTCGCATTATTCTTATCGACTTTTGGGGAACAGCTACTAACGCCAAAGTCGAGCATGTGATGAGCAAAGGCAAAGACGGTTCCCCCGAGATCAATCAAAAGGCTACCTACCCGCACATTAAGATTCTGTGGGTTGTTCTGTTCCTGTGGGCAATTACCGTTGCAGGATTCGCGGCTCGCCACCTGCCGATCGTCTTCTCACACCTTGGAGGTCACTAAGCTATGTCTACTCCACTCAAATCACGCGTTTCGGTTCCTCGCCTGCGCGATAACAAGATTGATGGTGTGAAATACAACCGCTCTTCCAGCAAGCGCAACAACTTTGAAATGTTCGCCTGGCTGGGGATGCGTTTGTCTGGCGTCGTGTTGGTGGTCCTGATTTTCGGGCACCTCTTCGTGAACCTCATGGTGGGGGACGGCATTCACGCGATCGACTTCGGTTTCGTGGGCGGTAAATGGGCAAACCCCTTCTGGCAAATCTGGGATCTGCTGCTGCTGTGGCTGGCTATGCTCCACGGCACCAACGGCATCCGCGTGGTCATTGACGATTACGCCGAAAAGGATCGTGTGCGTGTGTGGCTGAAGATTATTCTCTTCGCAGCATCCGCTTTTGTGCTGCTGGTTGGAACCCTCACGATCTTTGCTTTTGATCCCTGCCCCTCGGGCGCGGCGGCTAATCTGCTGCCTAGCTTCTGCCCGGCCCACTAAGGGTAAAACACTAAAGATTTTTGACATACGAGAGAGAGCATCATGCAGGTACATAAGTACGATGTAGTGATTGTTGGCGCTGGCGGCGCAGGTATGCGTGCCGCTATTGAGGCGGGGCAGCGCGTACGAACCGCGGTGCTGACGAAGCTATACCCCACCCGCTCGCACACCGGTGCGGCACAGGGCGGTATGTGCGCCGCTTTAGCTAACGTTGAGGAGGACAACTGGGAGTGGCATACCTTTGACACCGTCAAGGGCGGCGACTACCTTGTCGATCAGGATGCGGCAGAGATTATGGCGAAAGAAGCCATTGACGCCGTGCTCGACCTTGAAAAAATGGGTCTTCCCTTCAACCGTACCCCCGAGGGGCGCATCGATCAGCGTCGTTTTGGCGGGCATACCCGCGATCACGGTAAAGCCGCCGTGCGTCGCGCATGCTACGCTGCCGACCGCACGGGCCACATGATCCTGCAGACCCTCTACCAGAACTGCGTGCGTCACAACGTCGAGTTCTACAACGAGTTCTACGTGCTCGACCTCATTATGTCAGAAGACGAAAACGGCAACCCCCGACCTGCAGGTGTTGTCTCCTACGACCTGGCAACCGGCGAAGTACACGTTTTCCAATCGAAATCCGTGATTTTCGCATCTGGCGGATGCGGCAAGATCTTCAAGACCACCTCAAACGCGCACACCCTCACCGGCGATGGCATGGCAATCGCCCTGCGCGCAGGTCTTCCCCTAGAGGATATGGAATTTGTACAGTTCCACCCGACCGGCCTTGCGGGCCTGGGTATTCTTGTGACCGAGGGTGCTCGCGGTGAAGGCGGTATTCTGCGTAACTCCGAGGGTGAGCGTTTCATGGAACGATACGCACCGACCATTAAGGACCTAGCTCCCCGCGATATCGTGGCTCGTGCAATGGCGAACGAGGTGCGTGAAGGTCGCGGCTGTGGACCGCATAAAGACTATGTGCTTCTAGACCTCACTCACCTAGAACCAGCGCATATCGACGAGAAACTGCCGGATATTACCGAATTCGCGCGTACCTATCTGGCAGTTGAGCCGCACCACCAGCCTATTCCGGTGTTCCCCACTGCGCACTATGCGATGGGCGGTATTCCAACGAACAACGATACCGAGGTGTACCGCAACAGCGAAGAGACTATTCCAGGACTATACGCAGCCGGTGAGGTTGCCTGCGTGTCGGTGCACGGTGCAAACCGTTTAGGAACCAACTCGCTGCTGGATATTAACGTGTTCGGTAAGCGTGCTGGCCGCCGCGCCGCAGAATACGCCGCATCCGCAGAATTCGTGCCCGTTCCGGACGATGCTGCCGATCGCACTCTCGCGATGCTCAACGGTATTCGTGACGGGCAGGGCACTGAAAAGGTTGGCGCTATCCGCACCGAGCTGCAGCGTGTGATGGAAGCCGATATGCAGGTTTTCCGTACCGAAGAAACCATTCGTAAGGCACTCGCCGCCATTGACGAACTCGAAAAGCGCTACGCAAATATCTCGATTCAGGATAAAGGCAAGCGCTTCAACCTTGACCTGTTGGAGGCCGTTGAGCTCGGCTTCCTGCTACAGCTCGCCAAGGTGATGTCGGTGGGCGCACTGCACCGCCAGGAATCCCGAGGCGGTCACTACCGTGAGGACTTCCCGAAGCGCGACGACGTGAACTTCATGAAGCACTCGATGGTTTATCTAGATCCCGAGTCTGAGTTTGAGGGTGTGCAGGGTCTGCGTTTTGATACCAAGCCCGTTGTCTACACTCGTTACGAGCCCAAGGAGCGTAAGTACTAAAATGGCTGAACACGAAACTCCCGAACCGGAATCGGTCAAGCTCTTTGAAGGTATGTCCGGTTCAGACTCCGGGAACATCCCCACCTATGACGTGACGATTCGCGTGCGCCGTTACAACCCTGAAGTATCGGATAAAGCATACTGGGATGACTTCAATCTGACCATGTACCGCACCGACCGCGTGCTGGATGCATTGCACAAGATCAAGTGGGAACTCGACGGCTCGGTCTCATTCCGTCGTTCCTGCGCGCACGGTATTTGCGGGTCGGATGCGATGCGCATCAACGGACGTAACCGCCTAGCGTGCAAGACCCTGCTCAAGGATTTGGACATTACCAAGCCCATTATCGTTGAGCCGATTAAGGGTCTTCCCTGCGAAAAGGACCTGATTGTCGATATGGAGCCTTTCTTCCAGGCGTACCGCGAGATCATGCCCTTCTTCATCAATGACTCGAATGAACCGGAACGTGAGCGTCTGCAGTCTGCGGAAGAACGCGCCCGATTCGACGACACCACAAAGTGTATTCTGTGCGCGGCTTGTACCTCCTCTTGCCCCGTTTTCTGGACGGACGGTCAGTACTTCGGTCCTTCTGCCATCGTGAATGCGCATCGTTTTATCTTCGATTCGCGTGATGACGCTGGGGATCTGCGCTTGGAAATCCTCAACGATAAAGAGGGTGTGTGGCGCTGCCGCACAACCTTCAACTGCACCGAGGCTTGCCCGCGTGGCATTCAGATCACTAAGGCTATTGCCGAGGTCAAGCAGGCTATTTTGGCGCGAGCCCTCTAAGCCTGGCGGTTGGAGAACTCGTAGAGACACAAAATATGCGGTGTGGGTGCAAGGTTGGTGACGCCCACACCGCATTTTTGTTTGCGATATTAGTGCGAACTGGTACCCGCTAGTTAATTTCCGCGTCTGTAGGCAGCGGTTTCAGCCTCGTAACAATCAGTCACAATGTCATAAACCGGCCACACAACGCGATGATTCGTCACGTCGCGTACAAAAACTTCAACGAACGTAAGAGGGCAGCCGGAATGTGTGTACTGGCTGCGGATTCGCGCTATTCTCGAACTATGGTTTTTGCAAACTCACGTTACGATCTTTCGACCCCTGTCTTCGACGACTGGGTGGCTCGCATGATGCCTACCCTTGTGGAATTCCGCCGCGAGGTGCACCGTACCCCGGAGCTCTCATTCCGCGAGGTGAAAACGACTGAACGCATTATGACGACGCTGCGTGAGGCAGGGCTGAACCCTATCGCCTGCGAAGGCACCGGCTGCTACGTCGATATCGGAAACGGACCGTTTGCTTTAGCTCTTCGCGCCGATATTGATGCGCTTCCCATCGTCGAACAGACGGATCTGCCTTATTCATCGACCATACCCGGGGTGATGCACGCCTGCGGGCACGATATTCACCAGACCGTCATGCTTGGGGTTGCTCTGGCGCTTCACGAGCTGAACGAAAAGACTCCGCTGGGGCGCAGCGTGCGCATCCTGTTCCAGCCCGCCGAGGAACAGTTGCCGGGCGGGGCTGTGCAGATGATTGAGCAAGGTCTTTTACGCAATATCCCACGTGCTTTTGCCCTGCATTGCGATCCGAAGGTTGAACTGGGGAAAATTGGCACGCGCATCGGGGCGATTACGAGTGCTTCAGACACGATTAAGATTCACCTGAGTGGTCACGGTGGTCATACCTCTCGACCGCATCTGACTGAGGACCTTATCTACGCGATGAGTCAGATTGCCGTGCAGGTTCCTTCCGTGCTCACACGCCGTACCGATGTGCGTTCCGGCGTGCTGGTCGCGTGGGGGCAGGTGAGCGCCGGGGTTGCCCCGAACGCTATTCCCGCTGAAGGCTATTTGGCGGGCACCATGAGATGTCTGGATGTTGAGGTGTGGCGTCAGGCGGGCAACCTGCTGGACGAGGTAATCGAGCAGGTCGCGGTTCCCTTCGGTGTACAGGCAAGGGTCGAACATATCCGCGGCGTGCCCCCGGTCGTCAATACCGACGCGGAAACCACCATGTTGGAAAACGCGGCGCGCGCCGAATTAGGCGAAGAGTCCATCGTGTTGGTTGAGCAATCAATGGGTGGAGAAGACTTCGCGTGGATTCTGCAGGAGGTTCCAGGTTCGATGTTCCGTCTAGGAACTCGCGCCCCGGAAGATCCTGTCTATGACTTACATCAGGGGGACTACGCTCCTAATGAGCAGGCGATTGGTGTGGGTGTGCGCGTGATGGCGGCGACCGCGTTGCGTGCCGTGCGTTTTGAGCTCGCGAAGGCTGCGAAGGCCGCGAACCCGGTGCGGGATGAGGCGCGTTAATATTACGGACAACCTGTAATAGAGGATATTCCAGGCACTGGCGCCGAAGCACGCAGCACCGAGAAATATTTATGGGGCTCTCCGCCAAATCTTTACGAAAACTTTATGAAAGAACGGGTTTCGTCGCAGGAGGAATACGGCAAGTGCGGGTGCATCGCCGAAATAGCGGGCATCTGCCGGGGGAGTGGGATTGCGCCTGAAAAACCAAAATAGTGATGTCTACCCTAGAAAAAACGGTGTTAAGCCGCGCATGAACGTCAAAACCTGCGTCATACCCACTCATGAATAACATTTGCAGGATAAACTATAGGGGATGACCGAACCGCGCCGCGTCATTGCGGGGCGCCGAACAGCTGACGAGTGGGAGAACTCTGTGGGATTCTTTGGAATCGGTAAGAAGAAGTGGGAAGAGCAGGCGAAAGCCGCCCAGGCTGAGGCAGAAGCACAGGCTGACGACGTAAAATCCGCCCTCCCTAACTCCGATGCAGAGGCATCGGATCGTACCCTCGCGGAACGTGTGAATGAACAGCAGCGTTGGGAGAATTCCCTGCGCCGGTTTGTGCAGGCTGAGAGCACTCGCATGCAACAGGAAGAGCAGAAGAGCAAAGATACTTCTGACCTTAACGTCGATGCTTTGAAACAGTCCGCGCAGCACAGCGGCTCTTCTGCTGAGCCTTCGGCATCCACAGCAGGCGAAGCTAGGACTTCCGGGTCAGCAGAAAGCAAGAAAACCGTGGGTGCCTCCTTACAGGCTGCGAACGCAGATGCCGCTCAGACGGGTTATTTCACACAGGAAGCAGCCCATACATCCGACGCTTCTGCCCCGAAACGTGCACCCCAGATTTCTGAGTACCGCGCAACAAGTATGCCTGCGGACGCCTTTGAGACTAACTCTTCCGCCACTGCGGTTCCCTCATCGAACGCAGCGTCGGTTTCGGGTACCGCGTCGGCACAGACCGAAGAGGGCTCCCAGAAGCAAAACGTGCAGGACGCACTTAAAGAATTTAACGAGACGAAATACAGCACCGAGCACGAGGGGAATACCTCCTCAGTATCCTCACACGCCGATGCGGCTGCCTCCCCGTCTTCTTCTGCAGAGAAAGAATCTGCGGACATCAAGACCCCGAACGTTGAGGATCGTGAGCGGGAGAAACTTGCCGCAGGAGTCGTGTCTACCGATGCCGAAGAGAAGCCTGCTTTCGTTCCCGCGCCCGGTGTTGAGTCTAAGAACTCAAACGATAAGAAGACAGCGAACGCCGACTCGAAGTCTACGCTTGAGTCCACACCCCAAGAATCCGAATCTGCTTCGGATGTAAAAGCCTCTGCACACGAGAAAAAGTCACCTAGCCCTGAGGCTCAGGCGACGAGCGGGTTGGAGTCTTCGGGCACCCCGTCAGCCTCGAAGAAGTCCGACAAGATCGAGTTTGTCGGCTCGGGAGCCACGGGTTCTGCCAAACATCTTGATGACCGTAACGACCCTGAAACCTTGGCTCCCGGGAAGAATCGCAGCGTCGAAACTTCGGCTGAGAAGACCTCTGCCGAGAAGATGGCTGTACAGCACGAGAAGACCGTGGCAGATGAGGTCTCAGCCCACTCTTCCACAGATAAAGACTCCAAGAAACAGGACGTTGAAAAAACTGCGCGCGATGAAAAAGCCTCTCAGAACGGCGCCGCAGTCGCATCATCACATGCAGCAGCATCCGTTGAAGGGAACGAAAAGGCGGAGGTTCTCACCCCCGAGAATCCGCTGCACGACCTCGTAACTGCGATGCGCGGATACGGCTCCGGGAAGGTGTCATACGAACTGCGTCAGCTGGGCGACGATATGCACTACCGGATTTTCCATCGCGGCAGCGAAGTCGAACAGGGTGTTGTGGTTCCGACCGATGCGTGGTTCTCGTCGATTGCCTCGCTCTACGTGCGAGCCCAGGACGCGGGCAGGGTGTGGAACCGTGCCCTCGTGGTAGCAAACCCCAGCGAGAACGGGCTAGTAGCGGTACAGGCTTCGTACACGAACACCGCCGATGCATCGAGCTACACCACGGATTACGTTCTCGAAACGAGCGAGAAAGAGTCGGCTTCACAGAAAGACTCATCAGCGAAAAGCGCAGAGTCGGTGAAGGCCTCCGCCGACCAGAGCACCGCATCCACCGATGCTGCAGATCAGAAAACGTCGACCGCGAAGACCTCAGCGCTGGCTGATTCCTCCGATGATACCTCTTCGCAGAAGGAATCTGAGGCAAAGCTCGCTCAGGATAAGAGCGATGAACAGGCTAATGCTGCTGAGCCTCAGAAGGCGAAAGATTTTGAAAACCACACCCAGGACGTCAAGTCTGCTGATGCCGACAAAGCCAATACTCAAGATTCACAGAAGTCTGAGAAATCCGAACATACCGTAGATTCCGAGAAGAAGTCCTCTGGCGCTCACGAAAAGGAGCAGGAAGTTTCTGCGAAGGCTAAAGCAGATACTGCAAAGTCTGATTCTGCTACAGCAGAATCGACCAAGAGCGGTTCGAGTACACTCGCTGCAGGTACCCTTGGCACCGCAGGCGTGACAGCCGCCGGGATCGCGTCATCGTCGAAGAGTGACCGCGAGGATTCGCGCTACGAATACGATTACGATGCGGATCCGCAGAATGTCACCGGTCGTCACGATGCTCAAGCTGCTGAGCAGAGCAAGACCGAGACTGACAGTGCTAAAGCCGGTGCTGTCTCCGAGAAATCCGAGAAATCGGCGGTGTCTGGCGTATCCGCAGCCAAGGACTCTTCCGGCCTCTCCACCCCCGAAGCTGAGGTAGAGAAAACCAAGGTTGAGAAATCTTCTGAAGACGAAGAAGAACTCAACAGCATGCAGGCGGCTTTGGCGACTATCGTGGCATCCTCCGAAGCAAAGAAGACTGCATCGAACGCGAAGGAAGACGTTGCGGATACTTCCGCTGCGGTGAAGACCTCGGGTACCGGCTCGAAGTCCGCTACTGATAAGACGAGCGAGGACTCACAGAAGGCGGCTGGCTCCGAAAGCACCGTCAAGGCTGAGAGTGATGCCAAGACTGCTGAGGGTTACACCTCGGAGAATCAGAGCGCGAATGTAACTCAGGCTGCGGTGAAGGAATCCCAGGCTGGCACCACCAGTACCGACAGTTCCTCTGCACTGCCCAAGCATGTGGATGACCTCGCTCTCGTCCCCGAAGTCGAGAAGGACTCGCTGACAGGCTCGACCGACACGAAGCCTCAGGAATCGGCGTCGAATAAGCAGGATGCGCCTGCCGCGCAGACCGCATACGCTGTTGCTGCTCAGTCCGGAGAATCAACTGCAAACGGTAAGACCGCGCAGCATGAATCCGCAGATCTGCCTCCTGCAGAAGCCGAGCCGGATACCCCCGCGCATCAGGCACATTCCTCCGTGCTCGCTGGCGATGCGCTTGCCGAGGGTAACCTAGTACTTACCGACGCCAAGGTGATCGAGCATCTAGCACCGGTGACCGAAGCTCTCTTCGGCGAGAATGGCAGCGCCAAGGATGCAACGACCGTGTTGATCCGGGTGCGCTCGGTGGGCTCTTACTACGATGTGCTCACCCATGTGCGCCGCAACGGATTCTGGGAGCAAGTACGAACCTTCGAGTTAGTTTCGGAAGAAGATTTGGGTATTCCCACGCTCAAGGCCGATTCCTACAGCGAAGGTGAAGGGTCGCCACTCGCCATGAGCCTGACATTCACCCCGGGCGTGCCCGTGCAGTCTGCATTCGATTACTCGAATGAGCAGGCTTTCGTACGGTACCCCCGCCAGCTTGAGGCCGATCGCTACGTAGAGGAACTGCGCATGTTCCCGCGTCTGGGGGCTAAGATTCCGGCGCATATGGCGAATGCTCTGACTCACTGGAGCATGTAGGAGAAGCCCGCCCGTGAATGAAGATAGAGTTTCTGAGAAAACGGTAGCTGAGGTTGCCGCACGCGCTGGGAAAGCCTTTGAGCGTCTGGTGCAGACGATGGCAACCCTGCGCGCCCCCGGCGGGTGCCCCTGGGATGCCGAACAGACTCATCAGTCCCTCATTCGATACCTCATTGAGGAATCCTATGAGGTCGTGGAAGCTGTCGAGGCACCCGAGGGTACAAACCTGCAGCTTCTACGCGAAGAGTTGGGCGATGTTCTGCTTCAGGTTCTCTTCCACGCCGATATTGCGGCGGCAGAACCGGGCGGCTTTACGATCGAGCAGGTGATCGAGGGTCTGGACGCAAAGCTTCACGATCGGCACCCGAATGTTTTCAGTGATTCTTCGGACGAGTCTCGGATGACCGCCGCCGAACAGCAGGTTTTCTGGGATGAGCTTAAGAAGACGGAGAAATCCGATCGAGGTCCGCTTGACGGCATTCCGCCTCATCTTCCTGCACTGGCCCTAGCGGAGAAGACGATTGCTAAGGCTCGCAAGGCCGACATTGTGCTTCCGCCGGAGCCTACCTCCTTGGATGATGATCTTCCTTTTACCTATAGTGAGGAAGAATTCGGTGAGCTACTTTTTTCGCTTGTGTGCCGCGCGCGTCAGAATGGGCTGGATGCGGAACGTGCCCTGCGTACTTACACCCGTAAGTTTATTGAGTACAACCAATAGCCTCGTGGCCGCGTAGGCTGAAGAGTATTTATCAGGCACCTTTAGATGCGACAGTCTTTTTGCATCTAAAGGTGCCTGTTTTATGCCCTGAAGTAGAGCTCCACTGGTTACATTCGTGGGTGGGGCATAAAGCACTACACATCTATCTGTGTTGCGCGATGTAGAAACTGGCTCTAAAGATGTTCAATCGTTTTAGTAGAGTGTGATAAGGAACTTTGTCGTTATCGGTTGGGGTTCGAATTGGTGCCTGCGGTGCGAGGATATGCCGCGCCCACAGGGGGAATGATTTTTGAGAGGCGAGTTTACAAGGGACTAAAGGTGTTGGATACCCTCAGGAATCGCAAAAAATCCCGTGGTAACTAGTGTGTTTGTGTGGGAGTTTTGGTAAAATTTAGGGCAACGGGACTCGCCCAACATCACAGGAGCGAGCCGTCATATCCTGTACTCTCTAAGGAGCAATTTCATGGCTGTTATTACCGCAGTTCACGCCCGTCAGATTTTGGATTCCCGCGGCAACCCGACCGTTGAGGTTGAGGTTCTGCTCGAAGATGGTGCTTTCGCACGTGCCGCTGTGCCTTCGGGCGCATCCACCGGCGAGTGGGAGGCAGTCGAGCGTCGCGATGGCGACAAGTCCGTATACCTAGGCAAAGGCGTTCTGGGCGCCGTCAAATCTGTTATTGAAGAGATTTCGGAAGAAATTATCGGTATCGACGCCGCTGATCAGCGTACTGTTGATGCAACCATGATTGCTCTGGACGGCACCAACAACAAGGGTAAACTCGGCGCTAACGCAATTCTGGGTGTTTCTCTCGCCGTTGCTAAGGCTGCCGCAGAGTCCGCAGACCTTCCCCTCTACAAGTATCTGGGTGGTCCCAACGCCCACGTGCTTCCCGTTCCCATGATGAACATCCTCAACGGTGGTTCTCACGCAGACTCCAACGTTGATATTCAGGAGTTCATGATTGCTCCCATCGGTTTCGAGAACTACTCGGATGCTCTGCGCGCTGGTGTTGAGGTTTACCACTCGCTCAAGTCCGTGCTGCACGACCGTGGCCTTTCCACCGGTCTGGGCGATGAGGGCGGCTTCGCACCGAACCTTGAATCCAACGCTGCGGCTCTCGACCTCATTATTGAGGCAATCGAGAAGGCTGGTTACAAGCCCGGCGAGCAGGTTGCTCTCGCACTGGATGTGGCATCATCCGAGTTCTATAACGACGGTGCCTACGACTTCGAGGGTCAGAAGAAGTCCGCCGAAGAGATGAGCGCATACTACGCTGATCTTGTGGCGAAGTACCCGCTGGTTTCCATTGAGGATCCGCTAGACGAGAACGACTGGGCAGGCTACAAGACCCTGACCGAGCAGATTGGTGACAAGGTTCAGATTGTCGGTGACGACCTATTCGTGACCAACCCCGATCGCCTTGAGAAGGGCATTAACGAGGGTGCGGCAAACGCTCTGTTGGTGAAGGTCAACCAGATCGGTTCGCTCACCGAGACCCTGGATGCTATGGAACTGGCACAGCGCAACGAATACCGCTGCATGGTTTCTCACCGTTCCGGCGAAACCGAGGACGTCACCATTGCCGACCTCGCTGTGGCGACTAACGCGGGTCAGATCAAGACCGGTGCACCCGCACGTTCCGAGCGCGTGGCAAAGTACAACCAGCTGCTGCGCATTGAGGAAGAACTGGGCGATGCCGCTGTTTACGCCGGCAAGTCAGCATTCCCCCGCTTCAAGAAGGCGTAACGCGGTAGTATACGGACAGCTAGAACCGTATACATCATAATCTGGTGCTCTCGACTGGTACATGACCTGCGAGAGCACCAGATTTTTTTATCTCCTACTTTTCTTCGTAGACTCTCTCTATAAGGGTGCATACGACGATGGCGCGCTTTATGGTTCTTGAACATGTATCCCTCCGAATCTAACAGCTCAGTTTTCCCTGGGGGTTAGGGGAATGCACCCGCAAGAGTTCGGGTATATCACTTTTTCGGGGGATAACTCCGTCTGAACGTTTACGGTAGCTTAGAATGGTAACCAGAGATTTAGGGGCAGGGAAGGAAAGCACTACATGATGGCTCAGCGCGACGGACGTGAACGACGCAAAAGCCCGGCGGGGCAGGAACTACGTCGAGGTCGCACATCACGTGGCAGCCAGTCCGCCGCCGCGCGCGAAAGTCTTTCCGATGTTCCAGCATCCGCCCGTAAATCCCGTGCCCGCAAGCAGAAGGCGCATAAACCCGGTTCATCCCGCACGACCAACACCGCGGATAAGCAGGCTCAGCAGAAGCCAACTGCGCGGCGCTCGAAGGCCACCCTGCCGCCCCCGCAGCCAGCGCATCGTGAATCGCACAATCAACAGGTTAAGTCCGCGAGCGTCAAATCTTCTGCATCTGCGGCGAAGGAACCCCACATCACCGCAACCCATCGAACCGTTGAAGACCGCTCGTATTTGCAGCGCCCCGCCTGGATGCGCGCCGCTAACAGCTTCTTCGGTGCCCGTACCCGGGCACATCGCACCGATAGGGAACGCGATGCACGTGAACGCCGCATCCACCGCGAACACGACGACGATGAGAATTATGAGACTCCCGTCGCGGCGCATCGCTTTAGCGGAAAATTTTTGGGAATTCTTATTATGATAGCGGTGCTCCTGCTGGGTACCGCATACCCGCTGACTAACTATGTTGATCAGCAGCGGGAAATTAACACTACCCGCGCCCGCATTGCTGAGCTCAAACAGGAAAACGTGCAGCTTCAAGCCGAGAAAACCTGGTGGCAAGACGACGACTATGTGCGCCAGCAGGCGCGCAGCCGTCTATTCTATGTGGCGCCAGGCGATACCCCGTATACAGTCACCGGTATAGATTCGGATGACGGCCGGGCTGACAGCACCTCTGCCTCCGGGAAAAATGCTCCCGAAGATTCGTGGACGAACAAACTTTGGGGGTCCCTGAACGATGGTAAGACTCCTTCGCCTAAACCTGCTGATAAGTAACGCCGGTACGGCTGTACACGTGAACTGTGCTGTACGATAAAACCTGACGTACCGATTCTTCAAGAAAGATCTATGAGCACTGTAGAAGACCTCAAAAACCGCACCCCGCAGGGTTTCGGCGTTACCGTAGAAACCTTGACGCCCACCGACCAAGATATCCGAGTGCTCTCAGCACAGTTGGGCCGTACCGTGCGGGATGTTATTGAGATTCCCGCACGCTGCGTATGCGGTAACCCGCTCGTTGCCGCTACAGCGCCGAGGCTATCGAACGGGAGTCCGTTCCCAACCGTGTTTTACCTGGCGCATCCGGCGATTACTGCGGCCGCATCCCGCCTGGAAGCGGGGGGCCTCATGTACGAGATGACCGATGCGCTCGCGGACGATACCGAACTTGCGAGCCGGTACACTCTAGCACATGAGAATTACCTAGCCGAGCGTGAGCGTATTCGTCTGATCAGCGGAACCGATGAGGTGCCCGAAATTGAGAATATTTCGGCGGGCGGGATGCCCACGCGCGTCAAATGCCTGCATGCCGTGATTGGTCACACCCTGGCGGTGGGCCGCGGCATTAACCCTATGGGGGATTGGGGTCTGGATGAGATCGCCGATTGGTGGACCCCGCAGGTTTGCGCATGTGCACCGTCATGGCGGGATGCCTAATTTCAGCCATTTTTAAGAACTTTGCCCGTGCCGTTCCCTGTAACCGGTACGGGCACCTAATATGTAAGTAGCTCGACGCATTAATCTGCGGCAGGCTAGATAACCTTAAGAACCTCACGCCTTGCGTGGATTGGAGCCCATTATGCGTGTTGGCGCAATTGACTGCGGTACCAACTCTATCCGTCTTCTGATCGCTGACGCCAGCACCGACACCGTTAACGGTCGCACGGTAACCCGTCTCAACGACGTGGTGCGGCAGATGCGTATCGTCCGCCTGGGGCAGGGGGTTGATGCCACTGGATGGCTTGCTCAAGAGGCCTTGGACCGCACTTTTGAGGCAACGCGGGAATACGCAAAACTTTTGCGTAAACACAAGGTCAAGAAGCTTCGTTTCGTGGCGACGAGTGCCACCCGCGATGCCGGAAACCGTCAGGTTTTTATGGATGGTATTCGTGACATTCTGGGCATTGAGCCCGAGGTGATTACCGGCGACGAAGAGGCGGAACTGTCGTTTGCGGGCGCGGTTCTGGCGGTCGGTGCTGATGAGTCTAAGACTGTAGTTTTTGACCTGGGCGGTGGGTCTACCGAATTCGTGCTTGGGACCGAAGACGGTGTGCAGGCGGCAAGAAGCGTGAATATTGGATGTGTGCGCCTGACCGAACGGCATATGGCATCTGCTCCCGCAACCTCGGATCAGATTCAACGTGTTGAAGCTGACACCGATGCGGCAATCGACACCGTATTGCAGAGCGTTCCCCTTGAAAAGGCTACCCGAGCCGTTGCCGTTGCCGGTACTGCAACCACGATCGCCGCCGCTGCATTGGGGCTAAAGACCTATGATTCCGAGGCTATTAACGGTTCTTCCATCTCTGTAGATACGGTGCAGAAAACGGCAGAGATGCTGCGCTCTATGACCCGCGAGGAGCGCGCCGCACTGGGGTATATGCACCCCGGTCGAGTTGATGTTATTGGCGCCGGCGCTACCATTTACGCCCGTATCATGACTCGTCTGCGTGAGATCACCGAAGGAAACATCGATTCTGTGACGGTGAGCGAACATGACATTCTGGACGGCATAGCACTATCCCAGGTACGTTAAGCATGTACAACTAACACCCAACGACGGTAGGTACACAGGTATGACGCGTTCCAACCACATCGCCATGATGACGCGCACAAGCATACGTCGGGTCGTAGCGCTTCTCGGATGCGGGGCGCTTGCGACTGGCTTAGCCCTGTCCGGAGCTCCTGCATCTGCCGCTCCGACGGCCTCACCAACCCCTATAACGCTCACTCCCGCTGAAGCTGCCGTTCTAGGTAAGGACGACGTTCGTCAGCACGAATATTGGCTTACCGACTACAGGATTGTGGATGCGTGGAAACAATCGACGGGATCGGGCGTGACGGTTGCCGTCATTGACACCGGCGTCGACGGCACCCACCCGGATCTTGTAGATAACGTGCTGGAGGGTTATGACGCTTCTGGCGAGGGATCTCCTAACGGCTGGCAGGGCTTGGGTGTAGAACCCATGCACGGCACCGAAGTAGCATCCCTGATTGCCGGTCACGGTCATAATGTTTCCGGTATTCCTAAGATTGCCGGTCAGCCCGGTAAACCTGCGGGCGTTATCGGTGTGGCACCGGATGCCAAGATCCTGCCTATTTCTCTTAATATGGTTTCGAATGCTGAGAAAAGTATTGATGAGCAGATTCCCGCCGCCGTGCGTTATGCGGTAGATCATGGCGCGCAGGTCATCAATCTTTCTATTGGCTCGAATAAGACGACCTGGCCCAAGAGCTGGGACGATGCTTTTGCCTACGCCGAAGAGAAGGGCGTGGTCGTCGTAGCATCCGCCGGTAACCGTGGCAGCGGTATTACCCAGGTGGGTGCCCCGGCGACTATTCCGGGGGTTCTGACGGTTGGCGGCGTGGACCGTCAGCGTGAGGCTTCCAAGGGCTCTTCGACTCAGGGCATTTCTATTGGTGTGACGGCACCGAGCAACGATATGATTGCTGCCGCGCCGGGGAATAAGTACATGATATGGTCGGGGTCTTCGGCATCTGCTCCGTTGGTTTCTGGCCTTGCGGCGTTGATTAAGTCTAAGTACCCCAATCTGAGTGCGGCTCAGATTATTCAGCGTATTACTGAAAGCGCCGACGACACCGGTGCTGCCGGGCGTGACCCGGTGTACGGGTTTGGCATCATAAATCCGCTGATGGCCTTGGATTCTTCGACTCCGCAGGATGCTACGGAGAATCCGCTAGGGTCACTGAAGGCATGGATTGCAGTGCACCGCCGTCAAGAGGTGCCTGCGCCAACTCCTGCCGATGCTTCGGCCACTCCGGTGCATGAAGAAGGCGAGACTATCGTTAAGGCGAAGATTCCAGAGCCCAGCCGCCCGGTTGAGGATCGCGGATTTTTGCCGTTTATCATTGTGGGGGCTCTCTTTGTCATTTTGGGGCTGCTCACGGTACGCAGCGTTCGTCGTCTGCATCGCCTGCACGTTAATGTGCGCGATGTAGTGCCGCATCCTCATCTGCACGGGCACGGTGAGCGAGAGCAAGCTTCACATTCCAAGCCTTCTGCGGCTTCGGTTGCTGTTCCGGATGCTCCTGCTCCGGTCGCTCCTGCCATTCAGCCGCCCGTTGCCAGCGCGCCCCAGAGCCCCGAACCTGAGACTGCTGTGCCTGATGCGCAGGCACAAACACAGGTTGCACCTGCCTCTGTTCCCTCCCCGGCACCAGATGCCGCAGCCGCAGTGCCGTCAGCACCCTCCGCTTCCGGTCTCCAACCTGGGGCGGATCAGAACTTAGACAAACAGCAGGATGCGGCTGCAACCCAGAAGAGCGCAGCTGCAGCGGGTACCGAGCAGAGCGCCGTGCCCACGCAGCCTCCTGCCATCGTGCAGAACGTTGGCACAACGGAGCACAATGTTGACTCGGCACAGAACGTCGGCGCAGTACAACCTGCGGCATCAGCATCAAGCGTGGCTGAACAGTCAACGGTGGCTACAGGACAGCCATTACCTCAGACGCAGAAACCTGCAGAGTCTCAGCAGACCGACCAGCACAATACGATAACGCAGGTTCCTGCTGTCCCCATGAAGGCGAAGCAACCGACAGATCAGGGGAGTACACCCGAACAAAAACCCGTCGTATCTGAACCTCAGGAATCAGAAGAACCTGCTTTGACTCAGACTGTAGCTCAGAGCGAGGGCGTATCTCGCACCCCGCAGAGTCCCGCCGCCGAGCCGGTTAAGGACTCGACCGTAGGGCAGGAATCCTCCGATCCTGAAGCGTTACAGGTATCGGCAGATACGATCGGGAAAGCTTCGTACCGGCCCGCTCAGAAGAACGGTATGGCAAAGTATCGAACCCATCACTTCGGCAGGGGCTCGTTACCCCCGCATCGGAAACCTCGTCTGCCTCATATTTCCGGGATTAAGCGCCAAGTTCCGGAAACAGGTGTTCCAGATGTTCCTGACGAGGCAGCGAGTTCAGCATCCGTACAGAAGCCTACGGGTCAGGGCGGTCGCCCGGCCTCAGCACCGCGAAAGGTCGCTTCTGCCCAGAAGAAACATAATACTCGCACGCCGCGCAAGAAGACGGCTAACTCGTCGCGCCTTCGTCCGCAGGGTGCCGCTTCGGGGCGTTCCTCAATACCCGCCGCGCCGGAATCTGGTATTCCAGAGCCTTCATCGGCTCACGAACCTGAGCCACGGAATCCTAGCTCCTCCTAGTGATGGTGAAAAGCACGCAGTTAATAAACATTTCCAATAAAAATGTGGAAGAAAACTTCGTGACTCCTAACACCCGGTCTGTGGGTAGAGCAAAGGTTTAAAACACCCTAAGGACGCGCTACATGATGCGGAACGCAACCCTACTGGCGGGGCAAAACCTCGGCGTATAAACGCGAAACGTTATCATCCAAGGGCGGTTTTCCTTACTTCGTATGCCTACATAAATGTGTTTTCTTCGGGATAAACGCGTAAAATAGTGGTATACAACATGCAGGAAAAATAGTGTTTTCGCGTTTGCGGCAC
Source organism: Rothia sp. HMSC036D11 (assembly GCF_001814205.1). NCBI lineage: Bacteria > Bacillati > Actinomycetota > Actinomycetes > Micrococcales > Micrococcaceae > Rothia > Rothia sp. HMSC036D11. The sequence continues at coordinate 90,345 of NZ_KV815272.1, read as the reverse complement.
CGAACATCGGGGCTTACGGAGAAAGCTTAAGAGTTTCTGTTCGTTCACATGTCCATGTATCCTGCACCCTGGGAAGCGCATGTGGACGTATCATTGAGTGCTCGCGCGCTAAAGCGCAGCGGGTAAACAAAATCTAGGAAGTAGCAATATATGTCGTTTCATAAGGCACAGGATCGTCCCCGTATTCTTATTGTCGGTGGTGGCTACGTAGGCTTTACCGTCGCCAAGAAAATTCAGAAGGCTATCAAACAGACCGGTGGCGTGGTAACCATCGTAGAGCCCAACCCCTATATGACTTACCAGCCGTTCCTGCCCGAAGTCGCTGCGGGTTCGATGGAAGGCCGTAACGCTACCGTTCCGCTCCGCCAGCACCTGCGCGATACCGAGTTGATTCCTGGGCATGTTGTCTCCGTTAACCATGCAGAGCGTACCGCTACGGTTGAACCCATCGACAATGGTGAACCCTTCGAGCTGAAATATGATGAGATCATTCTCGGTGCTGGTGCCGTGACCCGTGCGTTCCCAATCCCCGGTCTTGCCGAAGTTGCTATCGGCATGAAGACTGTCGAAGAAGCCGTCTCCGTGCGTAACTGGGTGCTGGAACGTATTGAGGTTGCATCCGTACTGGATGACCCTGATGCTCGCCGTCGCGCTCTGACCGTCGTCGTCGTAGGCGGCGGTTTCGCCGGTGTTGAGACCATCTCCGAACTGGAAGACATGGCTCGCGAAGCTGTTAATCGTAACGACCGTTTGAGCGTATCCGACCTGCGCTTCGTGATGATCGAAGCTGCACCGCGCATCATGCCGGAGGTTCCAGAAGACCGTGCAGAGAAGGTTGTGGCTGAGCTTCGCGCTCGCGGCATTGAGGTTCTGCTCAATACCTCCCTCTCGGACGCTACCGACGGTCACCTGCAGCTCATCAACATGACAGATAAGTCGCCTGCCGGTGAGATGGATACCGATACTCTCATCTGGACTGCTGGTGTTGCTGCATCGCCGATGCTCAAGAACACTGACTTCCCGATCGACGAGCGCGGTCGCGTTCGCGTGAACGCAGATTTGCGTGTGGCTGGCGATAATGGTGTGGTCGAGGGCGCTTGGGCGGCTGGCGATAATGCTGCCGTTCCCGATCTTTCCGGAGGTGGCGTGGGCGGCTTCTGCGTACCAAACGCACAGCACGCATCTCGCCAGGCTTTGGTTCTCGCCAAGAACATTCTGGCATCACGCCGCGGCGAGCCTCTGACCGACTACTACCACGAAACCATCGGTGTGGTTGCCGGCCTAGGTCTGTGGAAGGGCGTTGCAAACTTCAAGGGCAAGACCCTTGCAGGTCCGCTCGCATGGATTATGCACCGCGGCTACCACGGTTCTGCAATCCCCACGACCGAGCGTACCGTGCGCGTTATGACGACCTGGGCGCTCAACCAGCTCTTTGGCCGTGACACCACGACAATTCGCCACCAACGTTCCCCGCGTCTTGCTTTCCAAGAGGCTACCGGAACAGCACCGGCGAAGACCAAAGCAAAGCTCTAAGCGAGCCTAATAGCGTCGAAACCCGCAAACTAATGCTATTCTTAGTAGTGGTCTTGCGGGTTTAGACTTTGCCCCTATAGCCCAATTGGCAGAGGCAGCGGACTTAAAATCCGTCCAGTGTGGGTTCGAGTCCCACTGGGGGCACACTACACTAGCCCGTCGCATCCAATGTGTATTCGATGCGACGGGCTATTTGTATGCCTTGGGAGACGAATGTGTCTCTATCATGAGAAGCATAGGATTGCCGGGTAGGGGAGAGGCCACAGCATATAAAGAAGGCACCGCCGGCGATGACGGTGCCTTCCGGGTGGGTAGATGAATGAGTGATAGATACGTTCTGGAAGAACGCTCAGGCGGTTAAGCCTTATTGCGACTGAAGAACGAATCTAGTGAGTACTTGCCTCCACCGGTCAGAATGAACATGATGGCTGCCATGCCCAAGACGAAAACGTACTCGAAGCCTGCGCCGGTCTTCTGATTGGTGATGAAGGGATCGTTGATGTGAACAAAAATAAAAGCACCTGCCATAGCGATTGCGATGGCGGCGGCCGCAAAACGGGTTCCTAAACCAAGGATTAAGAGAGCTCCGCCAATAAGCTCGGCGCCAATGGTAAAGTACGCCGAAAGCTCGGGCGCAGGAATACCCATTTTGGCGAACGCTGCACCTTCTGCTGCGGGACCGATCAGGAATGCCTTCTGGAAACCGTGCATGACAAAGGTGAAGCCTAGCGCTACGCGGAAAATTAGGGTGCCAACAGATTTAGTTATTTCATTCTTCATGACTACAAGGTTGTCAGGTAAAGTTTTATCAAGCAAAGGTAAACATCTATAAATCTTTTTTACATAGGTTCTACACAGCTTAAACACAGGTTCGGCGTGATGCTGCACTCTTAAAGAGTCTATATGGGCCTCAAGATGAAGAATTGTGACAGTAAACCCCCGCCCTTACTGCTTGTCAGGGCGGGGGTATGTTTATCTGTAGGGGAGTGCAGACGGAGGTAAGGCTCAGAGACTTAGCGTGACTCGCATGCTATACCGTCACCGTCACGATCAAGATGCTCGGAATATCCCGGTGCACCGCGGTGCATATTACGATACCCCGCAGCACGGGCATCAGCGCAGGTTTGAAATGCCAAAGCCGGGGCGGGGTTCTGTGCGGGAGGTGCATCCACCTGGGGCACAGGAGCGGGGGTATCAGGCGCAGGCTTCGGAGCTGGTGGTGCTTCTGCGGCTCCTGCGCAGGGTGTAAGAACGTTGATCATAGCCTCTTTTTCGGCTGGTTTGACCCACAGGTGGTACTTAGCTTTCACCCGAATCTGACGTGCCACATAAGAGCAGCGGAATGATGCGTTTGCTGGCAGCCAGGTGGCGGCATCCGAATCGCTTTTCTGCTGATTCGCAGGACCATCAACTGCCAGAAGGTTTTCGGGATCATTGGCGAGTTGTAAGCGTTCTTGAGCTGAAATCTCCTGAGCACCCGACTGCCAGGCGTCGGAAAGCGCCACAACGTGGTCGATCTGAACCTGCTCCGAGGTATCTTTCCCACGCATGAAATTAATGACCTTCCCGGTGTAAGGATCGTTAAGAATGCCCGAGATCACCACGCATCCGCGAGAGTTTTTATGCTGTTTTGCAGTGAGATCCCGGTTGAGAATGTCATTGCGGGTATCGCATCCGTTATGGTCGATATCGCTCCAGGCATCTCCGAACTGGGCACGGGAGTACCCGGTCTTAGGGGCGCGGCCTTTAACGGGAAGGGTATTGAGGATGCGCAGGGCCTCACTAGCCTCGTCAGATCCTATAGGCGCCGTTCCTTGAGGCTCAACGGAGCTGGTATCAGGATTGACGATAGTGACGGTTCCGGGGCGAATTTGGGAACCCGGATGAGCCGTCGAAGTATCGGCATTATTCTCTTCGGGTGATTCACCTACCTCGGTCACGGTGGGTGTTTGTTCCGAATCCTGCGCGGAAACCGTGGGTTGCTGTGAGGCCTCCGTGCTTTGTGAAGAAGTAGAAGAGTGTTCGTTCGCTGAGGGGGTGCTGGACGCAGAGACGGTAGACTCAGAAATTGTGATAGTTTCAGAGGAGCATCCGCTCAGCGCAAGTCCTAGGGCTAGAAAAGCGGCGGAAAATCTTGTGCCGAGTTTCAAGGAACGCCCTTGATCTGATGCAGATGACCAAAAAACATGCGCGTCAGAGCGCGATGGCAGTGTTTTTAACATCAATGATTCCTAGAGATTGTATGTGTGCATAGAGTGAATGCTTTTCACAGTATAGAAAGAAAACGCCCGTAAAGGGGGAATTTTGGTGATGTCACACGATTTGTGTATATAAAGAAACTAAAATTAATGGAGAAATGTGCGGAGCAGAACGATATTCTCTCCCGCGTACAGTCAGCTTGTGTTTATAAACGTAGCCTTTGTACATGCCGATTATTAGAGGAACCCCGATGCCCACACAGCAGGAAAACCGCAGCAACAAGCCCGTGCGTATGGTTGCCGTAGACATGGATGGTACTTTCCTGAATGATGATAAGACGTTCGATGTTGAGCGTTTTGAGAGAATCCTAACCCGCTTGTCTCGGCATGGAATTTATTTTGTGGTGGCAAGCGGAAATACCTACACGAAATTATGCCAGTATATGCATGGTTTTGAACATCGAGACATTATTTATATCGCAGAAAATGGTGCCTATGTAGCGGATGATTCCGGGGAACTTGCGGTGCATCATTTTGCTGCCGAGGATCTGCCGCGTGTGTACGAGATACTGAACGGTATGCCTCAGCTTGGGATTGTTGTGTGTACGGCAGAGAGCAGCTTTATACTGGAAAACCGCGAAAAAACGGTTATGAACATTATCCGGGACTATTTTGAGGTGCAGGGTAAGCCATTGCCGCAGAATATCGATCCCTTTGCTTTTGCCAGTATGTTTTATCCCGGAACCGAGCGTATTAACTCCTACGAGCAGGTGCGTGGTGTTCCCATCAAATTTTCTCTGCAAATAACGCATCGGGATCTGCCGGATGCTGCAGCACAGTTACGGCGCACCCTGCCGAAGACGGTAACCCCGCTCGTTAGTGGTTTTGGTGCCATCGACCTGGTGCGTGCTGGTGTGAATAAGGCAACGGGGCTGAAAGATCTGTGTGAGCGTTTGCGGATAACCCCTGCTCAGATAGTGGCCTTCGGTGATAGCGATAACGACCTTGAGATGCTCTCTCTAGCCGGTACTGGTGTGGCAATGGCCCACGCTTCAGACGAGCTCAAGACCGTGTCTCAGCGGGTGATTGGCTCGAATAATGACGGTGCGGTGCTCGACTATTTAGAGAGCATGCTTGACGAATTAGACGGGTAAGCCCCCATACCAATAAAGGAGTTTAGCTCTTATCTGACTTGCAATGTGGGTGCCCTAGCCTCCGTGCTGCCTCCACCACGGCGGCGCGACGTTTGCGGTGCTCCTCTTCGGTGGGCTCGCCGCAGAGCATGCGAGATACCTGCGGCATGGCCGACCACCACCCCACGATAGCGAGAATAAAAAGTACAAGATAGGTGGCGTCTATATCGTCCGTGACGGAACCTGCCTCTTGCCCAGCGCGCACCGCATCCGCTTTGAAGGTGTAGTGGTCGCGCCGGTATTCCTCGTGGGGAACTTCGCCGTCAATCGTAAGGGATTCCCAGCGCAGCAGACGCAATAGATCGGGATGGTCTCGGTGATAGTCGTACATGCGTCCAGCGTAATCGCCAATGTCTTCGGTGGCAAGCGACGTAAGACCGACGACTTCGGCAACTTGGTCTAGTTCTTCGTGCAAAATAGCCTTGAAGAGTTCTTGTTTGTTCCCAAAATAGTTGTAGATACGCTCCTTATTGACCTTTGCCCTCTTAGCGATGCGCTCAACGGTCGTCCCATCGGGGCCGTACGCGGTAAATTCGGTCAGAGCAGCCCCTTTGATCTTTTGTTTCGTACTTTCGGTATCCCAGGCCATCATCTGTAATACTCGCTTTCGACACTTCCAACGTTATGGTTGCAATTTACGTCTTAATGGTACTAGGGTTAATTCCAACGCTTTCGTTGGATTGGAGTTTACTCATGTATCACCATGCAGAGAACACGACAACAAGCACCACTACATCGGCCTCTTCAACCTCCGAAGAATATCCTGCTACACGAACTGCAGTGGTAATTCTGGTATCCACTGCACTGTTCGTCTTAGCACAGTTATACGCTTCCATACCGCTGCTCGCCCCGGTCTCGTCTGCCTTTCGAGCTAACGCAACGTTCGCCCTGTCGCTGTGCTTCAGCCTTGCTTACGCCGTGGGATTTCTTATATGGGGACCGGTTTCGGATCGTTACGGACGAAAAAAGGTTGTGGTTCTCTCCCTGAGCGTGCTTACCCTCACTACCCTTGGATGCGCCTTCGCTCCTACGCTCGGCGTGCTCGCTATTCTTCGGACTTGCCAAGGTATGACTGCCGCTGGATTCGCACCTGTCGCCCTGGCGTATCTCACGGAATCTGTACTGCCTGCCGGGCGAGCACGAGCTATCGGTGCAATGTCCACTGCGTTCTTGGCGGCTGGAATTTTTGGGCAAGTATTCGCCTCTATTATTGCCCTGAGCCTTGGCTGGCGATGGTTCTTCGGGTTGTGCGGTCTTATCTTTATCGGAACCGTTTCTCTGGTTCTGTGTACGATGCTTGAGCGCCCCGGCACTGGACAAACGACATCGTTGTGGAAACAATATGTGACTCTCGGTTCCCTCTGTATCAAGCCTATTTTCCTCTTGTACGGTCTTGCCCACATTACCCTTCTTCTCGTCTTCGTAGCCTTGTATACGGGGCTGGGGCGGCATCTTGAGACCCTAGGCGTTGCGGCATCCGGCATTGTTTGGGTGCGTCTTGCTGCCTTTCCGGCAATGCTGATAAGCCTTTATGCGGGTTCTTATGCGAAAAAATATGGGGTTCTTCGCGTGGCGCAGCTTGGATACGTTTTATCTATTCTTGGGCTGCTGGGTGGGGTACTGTGCGCGCAGGTACTTGCTGGCATCGTCATATGCAGCCTCATCTATGTTGCGGGTGTTGCTTTAGCGATCCCCTCGATGATTACTCTCTACGGCGATGCGGCGGCACCGCATCGTGCCAGCGGCATGGCGCTTAACGGCTTTGTTCTGTTTGTGGGAGCAAGCCTGGGGCCTGTTATCGGCGCGTTACCCTTAGCGTTCACCACTCTCATACTTTTGCTGGTGGGCTTCCTAATTCTGGCTCTGCTTTCACTCGCGGCCGCTTCGCGAATAAACAACCGGCTAGTTTGAGTGAGGTCCGTAATTTTGAGCGCCTGCAGAAGTCTTAAACTGTGGGGGAGTACAGCTTAGGGTGAAAAAGACATGATGGCACCTCAAAATTACCCTGGAATATGAGCTTTTATGGAGGAATAATCCCCGGAATTTCTCAGAATTCGATAGAATATTGAGAAACTCTTTGTAAATCTCACCGAAGGAGAGAATGATGGCGGGTAACCCGTTTATTAATTCAATCGCCAAGCAAAATAGGCAAGGCGATCCCCGTTTCGGGCGTTTTGGTGCGGGTGGTTCCTCGTCGCAGGGTCAGTATCAGGCACAGCCGAACTACTCCAGTGAACCGCAGCAGTACGGTCAGCAGACCTACGGGTATGGTCAGCCGCAGCCGAACCAGTATGCTCAGTACGAGCAGCCTTATGCTCAGCCGCAGCAAGTGAACTATGACCAGTACCAGCAGGCGCAGTACGATCCGTATGCACAGCCCGGCTATGCTCCCGTTGCCGAGGGCGACCGCCTCACCATGAACGATGTGATCATGAAGACCGGTCTGAACCTGGCTCTTGTGGTGCTCGGTGCCGCAGTTTCCTGGTATCTGCCCTACCTCATGTTCGTGGGACTTATCGCAGGTCTGATCCTGGGTATCGTTAACGCCGTCAAACGTAAGGTTTCTCCGGCTCTGGTTATGCTGTACTCCGTGTCCGAAGGCCTGCTTTTGGGCGGTATATCCGGTCTGCTCAATAAGAGCTACCCGGGCATCGCTATTCAGGCTTTGCTGGCAAGCGTGATTGTCGCCGGTCTTACCTTGGCTCTCTTTGCAAACGGTAAGATCCGTGCCACCCCGAAGATGACCAAGATCTTCATGATCGGTATGTTTGCTTACCTGATCTACGGCATTGTTTCCTGGCTTGGTGCGGGTCTGTTTGGTTCGCCCCTGGGCAGCCTGAGCATCCCTGGTACCAGCATTCCGCTGGGTCTGATTGTGGGGCTATTCACCGTTGCTATGGCAACCTACTCACTTCTGCTGGATTTCACCAACACCGCCGAGGCGGTAGAGGCAGGTCTTCCCGAGCGCGAGTCATGGCGTTTGGCATTCGGCCTGACCGCATCGCTGGTCTGGCTATACATTGAGATTCTGCGTATTCTCATGTACATCAACGAAATGGTCAACAGGGACTAACAGCATTGAGGATACGGCGGTACTCACAACCGGTGGGTGCCGCCGATTCTTTGTTTTGAGCCTGCTAGACTTGCGGAATAACTATATGCCGCAGCAACGGCATGGGCGAGAGACGATTTCTATAGCACCGACTTTTCAGGAGATTTGAGTGAGCGAATCCGTAGCCGGACAGAACACCGGCAGTACGCATCAAAACCTAACGGCAGGGGAGAGTGAACAGGATACGCGGGCACAGAAATTGGCCCGTACCGGCGTACCCTACGCTCTTAATACTGCGGCGGCCTGGTCGTGGCGTCTGATCGTAGTGGTCGGTGCCGTGTGGCTTGTATGGCAGGGGCTTTCAAAGGTATCTCTGCTGATTATTTCGGCGATGGTGGCTGCGCTTTTGGCTGCGCTTCTAAGCCCCGCCGTGTACGCTATGCGTAAGCACGGTATTCGTGCTGGTGGCGCGACCGCTATTGCCGAACTCGGCATGATTTTAGGAATTGCCGCTTTACTGGCCCTTACCGGGCAGCAGCTTGTGCGGGGGTTTGTCTCGCTTACCAACAACGCCATTCAAGGGTATCAGCAGCTCGTGGACTGGCTTAAGGGCATGGGGTATGAGCTGGGCGCTGATCAGCTTAACCAGATTCTTAATCAGATAGAACAGGCGGTGAGCAATAACCCCTCAACCGTTTTGCGGAGCGTATCAGAGGTTGGTTCTACCGCTGCAGAGTTTGCCACCGGCGTGCTTATTACTCTTTTTACCCTCGTCTTCTTCCTGATGGAGGGAGAGCGCATCTGGCTGTTTATCGTCAAGCTCTTCCCGAAGCAGGCACGTGATGCGGTGAACGGTGCTGGTCGTGCAGGGTGGAAGTCCTTGGGCGCTTATGTGCGGGTACAGATCTTGGTAGCCGCTATTGACGCTGTGGGCATTGGTGTTGGCGCCGCCATTTTGGGGGTTCCGCTGGCGATTCCGCTGGGCGTTCTGGTTTTCTTAGGGTCTTTTATCCCGGTTATTGGCGCCCTTATTTCTGGGGCGGTCGCTGTCCTGCTGGCACTGGTAGCTTTGGGGCCGGTTCAGGCGCTCATTATGATCGGCATTGTGCTGTTGGTACAGCAGCTCGAATCGCATATTCTGCAGCCGCTCATCATGGGTAAAGCGGTCTCGCTGCATCCGCTCGCCGTGATTTTTGCGGTGGCAGGCGGATCCATGATTTTCGGTGCAGCGGGTGCACTATTTGCGGTTCCCGTGCTCGCCGTCGTGAACTCGGTTGTGCGCTACTTGGCTGCACGGCAGTGGGAGGATGATCCGGAGCTGCGCCGTGAAGAGTTCCTCTTCCCGCATGAGGTTGAGCGCCGTAAGAAATCAAAAAAGCGTGAAGAAAAAGCACAGAAGGTTGTTGCGCAGGCGCGGGAAGCGATTCGTGGTGAAGACGATTCCGAAGGCACCGCACCTGAGCCTAGCTCTGCACAGGCGACTAAAACCGTCTCGCCTTCCAAGGACGATACGTAATTGTGCAGTTCCCCTCCAGAAAAGCCCGCGTGAGATGAACAACGTGGGCTTTTCTGTTCTGTATTAGGCTTCTTCATCGCCTAAAATAGAGGGCAGAAGCTGATGAGAGCGTACAGAACGGATCCGATGTGAACGCACCCCTAACCGATCTACCCGTAACCCTGGAGAATATCGAGACAGCAGCGTCGCTCCTCGACGGGGTTATCGAGCGAACCCCTGTGGCGCATTCTCGTGCCCTGAGCCTCAAACTGGGGTCGGAAGTTTTCTTCAAATGTGAGAATTTGCAGCGTGCGGGCTCCTTCAAAGTGCGTGGCGCCTATGTGCGCATGGCAAAACTCAGCGATGCAGAAAAGAAGCGCGGCGTGGTGGCCGCATCTGCGGGTAACCATGCACAGGGGGTTGCTCTCGCAGCGGCGAAACTGGGTATCAAGGCGCGTATTTACATGCCCCTAGGTGCAGCCCTTCCGAAGGTGACCGCAACCCGCGACCACGGCGCCGAGGTCGAACTGCACGGTACGACCGTGGACGAGGCGCTGGCTGAAGCAAAACGCTATGCCGAAGAGACCGGCGCGGTGTTTGTGCATCCCTTCGATAACGAAGATATTATTGCGGGTCAGGGAACGATCGGATTAGAAATCCTGGAACAGGTGCCTGAGGTCGATACCATCATTGTGGGCGTTGGCGGAGGTGGCCTGCTTGCTGGTCTTTCGGCGGCGGTCCGTGCGAAGGAAGAACAGCTGGGTAAAAAGATCCGCATCATTGGTGTGCAGGCTGAGCATGCGGCGGCATATCCGCTTTCCTTGGCTGCGGATGCGCTTGTCCCGTTGAAGAAGGTCTCGACGATTGCAGATGGCATTGCGGTGGGACGCCCCGGTCAGCTGCCGTTTTCCATTATCAAGAAGCTTGTCGACGATGTAGCGACGGTGAGTGAAGACGATATCGCCAGGGCCCTTATCTTCTTGATGGAACGCAATAAGCTGGTGGTTGAACCCGCCGGATCGGTTCCGGTGGCGGCGCTCATGAACGGCAAACTCAAGGAAACATACGGCGATCTGGGAACTGTCGTATGTGTGCTCTCGGGCGGCAATATTGACCCGATGCTCATGCTGAAGGTGATTCAGCGTGGTCTTTCGGCAGCGGGTCGGTATATGACGATTAAGATGATGCTCTCAGACCGTCCGGGTGAGCTGGCGACGATCTCGCGCATCATTTCGGAGAATGACGCGAATGTTACCGGCGTGGATCACACGCGCGTAGGCGGTTCCCTGTCGATGGGCGATGTCTCCATTACGATTGATATGGAAACCAAAGGCGTGGAACACTGCCGTCAGGTTATCTCGGCCTTGGAGGAAGAAGGCTTCAAACCCATCGTGGTGTACTAATTTTTGAGAGGTCATCTGGCATAAAACCACAGGATATAAAGGTGGGGTTCGGTCATATAACCGAACCCCACCGTGCGTTTAAAGCTTCGTGATTCTAGCCTTGGAAAGGCTTGACTGAAACAATCTTCGCGGTCAATTCCTTGCCGTTGGGAGCAAGATAGGTGACTTCATCGCCTTCTTTGGCCCCCAGAATCGCCGCACCCATCGGAGACTTTTCCGAGAAGACCTTCAAATCAGAGTTGGCGGGCAGAGTCTCCTCAATTTCGCGAGAGCCCAGCAGGAACTTCATGGAACGGGAAGCTACTTCGGCCTCAATAACCATGCCGAGGGCAACCACACCGTCATCGCTGGGGGCGTCTCCGACCTGGGCGTTTTCCAGAAGATGCTTGAGCTGGTTGATGCGAGCTTCGTTTTTACCCTGCTCATCGCGTGCCGCATGGTATCCGCCGTTCTCACGCAAGTCTCCCTCGTCGCGAGCGGCGGCGATGCGGTCAACGATTTCTTGACGATACGGACCTGAGAGATATTCAAGCTCCTGAGTCAGCCGATCGTATGCGTCCTGAGTGAGCCATGCGCCGTTGCTTTCAGCCATGCTTCTCCTTTGGTTATGCTCCGGTATAAAACCGGCGCGTTGGTCTGGGGGTTCTCCCCTGGAAAGTATCACCCTATTCTAGGGCAGAAAGTACACATGCCCTAAATATCTGAGTGTTAGGGCGTGTATCATTTCGCTGAGCGCTCACCGAATCGTGGGTGTGATACGGCTATTTAAGCCGACAGGAATCCACGGTAACCGTGGTTGCCTCCGAAAGTATGCGCAGGTTCGCGCTGTGTTGTGTGACTCGGGTGTTGCCCTGCTCTGCGCTGTTAGGACCAATTTCGACGTCGGCCCATCCCACCGCAACACGGGAAGAATTAAGCGCCTTAAGCGAACAAACCGCGGTGTCTTGTGGGTTTTTAGAGAGTTCGAAACGTCCCTGCGCCTCGTCATTGCTGATGAGGGTAAACCCGGTATCGCGTGCACTCGGGCGGGATTGAGAATCCATCTGTATCCACACCACAAAAGCGCCCGCCACAACCGTAACACAGGCAGCAAGAAGCACCCACATTCGCGTGGAGAGGGCACGCTGCCGAACAGGTTTAGCGCCGTAGCGCTGCGCTAGGGTATCGGCATGAGAACCGGTAGCTGCCGTTTCGCTCGCCTGTGCGTGTGAAGGATCTGTCATAGTTCTCTTCTCATGGTGTCTAGTGGACGATGCGGTACAGAAGATGGTCTGCACCACGATACTTTACACCGTCATAATGCTTCATTTAGGGTGGTTTTCTTGCGCTATTTCTGTATGATTACACTTTTAGGAGATGGTCTTAATCTCTACCATTTTAAACCCCACAGTATAAGCCCTTTGTCATCATAAGGATTAACGTGAGCGACGCGCTAGAAAAAATCAAAGCAATTCTGCCTGAACATCCCGCAGTGCAGGATCTTAAACCTCTTGATGAGGAATACGCAGGGCTGCGTATCCTAGCCGTTCACGCTCACCCGGACGACGAATCCTCTAAAGGTTCCGCGACCGCTGCCGCTTATACCTCCCGCGGCGCCCGCTATATGGTTGCCACCATGACAGGCGGTGAACGCGGGGACATCCTTAACGAAGAAATTCGTAACGCTCCCAGAGCACACCGTGACCTGCCCGGATTACGCCGCACCGAAATGGCCCGTGCTGCTGAGATTTTAGGCATCGAACATCGGTGGATAGGGTTCATGGACTCCGGTCTGCCCGAAGGCGACCCTCTTCCCCCACTTTCTTTCGGCAGCTTCGGTACACTGCCTCTCGAACAGGCCGCCGCACCGTTGGTAAGACTCGTACGCGAGTACAGGCCTCATATTATTCTCAGCTATGACGAGGTGGGAGGATACCCGCACCCCGACCACATCATGACTCATAAGGTTGCCGTCGAGGCCTACGAAAAGGCTGGTGACCCTGAAGCATACGTGGGGGAAGGCGAGCCCTGGAAACCCCTAAAGCTTTACTATGATCGTGCCTTCAACCCCGAACGCACCGTCGCCCTGCACGAGTACCTGCTCGATCAGCGGGGCGAGAGCGTCTTTGAAGGTTTCATCGAACATATGGCGCACCGTTTCAATGATGCCCAAGACGGCACCAGGCACGAAACCACCACGCGAATTCTCTGCAGTGACTACTTCATCCATCGCGATCAGGCGCTTTTATCGCACTCCTCACAGGTGGATCCGCAAGGTATTTTCTTTGCGATCTCTACCGATGAGCAGAAGCATATTTGGCCTTGGGAAGACTATACACTTATCGACTCGCGGGTGCCGGTAACCCTGCCGGAACATTCCCTAAGTGACGGTATATTTTTCTAGCCTATAGCCTCCGTAAGCGATCATGCGGTGCCCCTTGGCGATGCAGAGGCTTGTGGGCCTTGAGTACTGTGAACATAGCTAAACTCTTGGCGCATTCCCAGCTGAAACATGAACCTCAGGCGGGAATATACAAGATGTCACGCGGTAGAATGAAGACTTAGACAATCACACATGACCGGCTTACCGCTAGAAACCGGAATGTTCAGAAGGATAGTCATGAGCCACCTCATTCTTGATACGCTCGCCACAGTCCCCGACCTTGTGGCATTTGCCGCTCACGGTGTTGCGCTCGCAGCAGATAACACCCCAGCCGCCAACCCCGATGGGTCTGTTGCAGGTTCGCCCGGTATTGGCGGTTTCTTTGCAACTGCGGCGCTATCCCTCCTCGTCATTATTCTTGGCATCGACATGACCCGGCGTACTCGCCGTCTGCGGTACCGTGCACAATATGCAGCCGCTCAAGAGGCCGAGCAAGCCCAGCAGGATACAGAGTCCGAGGACGATCAGCATGACGCCCGCTGATACTCTGGCGCTGCCCGTTATTACCGTGCATGGGGTTCCCTCTGAACCGGGAACCTCCCCGGAGCCGAGCGTCTATGAACGCTCTATGGCAACTTCTTTAACCCCGCAGATGCTTCCTACACACATCGGTGTGCTGGTGGACGGCAACCGGCGTTGGGCCGCACAGCGGGGGCTGAGCACCCGTGAGGGGCACGCGGCAGGAGCCGAGCGCATCATTGACTTTCTGGGCTGGTGCGCCGATTTGGGCATACCTCAGGTCACGTTATATATGCTCTCAACCGAAAATCTCAAGCGACCCGCCGATGAACTTACCGGGCTTATTGCCGTTATCGACGAATTTCTGCAGCGGCTGCATACCGCGCAACAGGGGCCCGTGCACGCGGTTGGTAATGTTTCCCTTATTCCCCACGAGCTTCGCAACACCCTGGAGCGGGTTATAGCAGAGACCGCGCCCCTGCCGGGGGTGCGCGTGAATATCGCGGTTGGCTATGGCGGACGCCAAGAAATTGTGGATGCGGTGCGTGAACTTATTCTTGACGCCGAGGTTCAGGGCCGCTCGATGCGTGATTTGGCAGATACCCTGAACATCGAGGATATTTCGCGTCGCTTGTACACCCGCGATATGCCCGATCCTGACTTGCTGATTCGTACCTCTGGTGAGCAGCGCCTTTCGGGTTTTCTGACCTGGCAAAGCGCCTACTCGGAATTCTATTTCTGCCAGGCTCTCTGGCCTGATTTTACGCGGGTAGATTTCTTGCGTGCCCTGCGGGATTATGCGGGTCGCACCCGCCGCTTTGGATCTTAGCCACTCATGCTTCAAGAACTCTCGAAACTCTTTACACAGGGAGTATCCGGCTGGATCGCCGGTATTCTGCTGATTCTTTACCTGCTGTACGCAGCCGGGTGCACGGTAAAACTGTGGGGCTGGGATCTGCGGAAACACAGGCTACCGAACCGCATCGTATTCCCCTTCGTGTTTGCCACCCACACCGCTTTGCCGGTCGTTGCTGCTCTGAGCGGACAGTGGGGAACTATCCTGCGTGTATGGGGGAGTGGTCTTGTACTTTGGGCCTTCTACGTCCTGATGAGAATGCTCTCCTTCGGGGCGCTGGGCCGAGGGGACGTGAAACTTGCTCTCGCGCTGGGTGGACTCATCGGCTACTTCTCGTGGGCTAACCTGTTATGGGCGACGTTGGTGACCTTTGTTGTGGGCGGATTATGCGCCGTGGTTTTGGTACTGAGCAGGTCCGTTACACGGCGCACCCGCATAGCCTTCGGACCGTTTATGCTGATAGGAATGATGGCGGCGGTTCTGGTGCCAAGCTACTCATTCCTATCGTTCTAAGGGTCTCTGACCAAAACCACTGATCGACGAAAGGAGCTTTGATGCCTACCCCCGAGTACATCGTGAATTTACGCAAGAAAATTGGTCACGAGTATTTATGGCTTTCAGGCGCTACCGCAGTGATCCGTCGCGATGAGGATGGCAAGGTACTGCTGGTTAAACGCAGCGATAACGGTCGGTGGACTCCCGTGACGGGTATTGTCGATCCTGGCGAGAACCCGGCGCTTACCTGCATACGTGAAGCCTATGAGGAGGCTGGCGTGCGTATTGAGGTTCTAGAGCTTGCTCAGGTCAAGGCTGACCCCGCGATGCGCTTTAGCAATGGGGACCGTTGCCAGTTTTTAGATCACACGTTTTTGTGCCGGTGGATATCCGGGCAGGCACGGGTGAATGACGAAGAATCTTCACAGGTGCGATGGGTGGATGTGACGGATCCTCAGGAGCGTTCTATGCTCTCTGAGCGAATGTTCGACCGCATTGATGCGGCGCTGAACTATGACGGACATTGCCGTTTTGACTATGTATTTCACGCTCCCAAAGATGGACCTGAATCCTCTCGGTAACCCTCAATACTCCCTCTAATACACCCTTAAGCCGATAGCCGCGCGCCCGCATAATATCTGTTTGCTATGCGTTGGAGACCGTTTGTACTCCCAAGATCGTATCTGAGTATTTTTCTCGTACTTACCGTTGTTCATATCTGAGAAAAATAAAAATGGGGGTTTTGTGCATTAATTTCGGATTCTTGTAAAAATCTAAAATCTGTAAATTATAGAAGATTACCACCGAAAATATCTATGTATTTTTCAGATGTAACACACCGTTAAAAAATAAACCTGTGCATAATATTGTGACAATAAACATGTGGCGTATTTATGAAAAGTATATGTTGCTTCATGGGTATTTAGCGTTGATATATCAGCGAAGTAGATTGTGTGAGGGGGTAATATTTATAGCGTATACATTGCTGGGATAAGAATTAAATTATGTTCCAAAAGAAATTTTTAAATGGGAAAACCCTGTATTTTGAGTTAAAGGTTTGATAAGGTGAATATGAGTGTTGAGAGATTTAACTCGCTCACTCCCAACCACATCTATACAAATGGAGAATAATAATGTCTCTTATCTACCCTACAAACAATTCACCTAACGAATCGCCCGGAAGAGCCAGAAATGCTCTCGGACGTAGCGCCTGTGCCCTCGTGGTGGCAGGCGCTTTAGTGCTTCCGCTGACCCCAGCGGGAGCTGTCACCGATCCTGGTGCTTCAACCCCTGCATCCACCGCTACGGTGACCCCGCAGGTTGTGGCCGATCAGGAACCTCAAGCAACTCCGCAGCTCGTGGTCGAAACCCCCGATGAAGTCAACCCCTACTACGGGAAGACGCTCAAAATCAAAGGAACCGGTTTCTACGGTGTGGCGGCAGATCAGCAGGTCAGCCTCAAAGTTACCCCTTCAGATACACCAGCTAATTCCCCATATTTCACTACGGAATACGGCGTATACAACCTGGGGTATGTGAATGTTCCCGCATCGCAGATTCATGACGGAACCTTTGAGGTCTATTTGAATACCCAGCCGCTGCCGCTGAATGATTTCCATCCGGAACTCGATTATGTCGTCACCAGTACCCTGACCTCGACAACGCAGCAGGCGCAAGGATATGAAATCTTGCCCACCACAGCATACAACACCCAGGCACCGGTGCTGGTCGCACGCCAGAACACCAATCTGGAAGTCGAGGGTAAGCCTAACTCGTTGGTGGAAGACTCCGTGAAGGTGCGCGGTACCGGCTATGACCCAAAGTTTAT
Organism: Rothia sp. HMSC036D11; assembly: GCF_001814205.1. Lineage (NCBI taxonomy): Bacteria > Bacillati > Actinomycetota > Actinomycetes > Micrococcales > Micrococcaceae > Rothia > Rothia sp. HMSC036D11. Next base: position 73,411 of record NZ_KV815272.1, on the reverse strand, counting down.
TCCTCAAGGCGGATACTTGCAGGTTTCTCTTATTGAGGGTGATTGGCCCAGAGGTCAGGTTGTTACTCAGGAAAGAACCGTGTCATCGGTGAAAGTTTCTGCCGAGCAGCTCTCGCAGAGCGGCCTCTTTGAAACTGCGCTTCCCTATCCGGCGGGTCTGGATGCACGCCGTAGCTACCGCATCGGAACCCAGGTCATTAATCCCGACGGAACGTTGGCAAACAACGCTTTGACTGAATACCTGGATGTTGAGTTTTCCTCGGAGAGTAAAGCACCGCAGCTGAACGTGAGCGTTCCCGCTGTGAACCCGACCGCCGATACCGAGATTACTGTGACCGGTACTGGATATTATGGCTCTGGGAACGCCGAGATACAGGGGCAAAGTATGAATCTCGTTATTAACGAGATAGACCCGAAGACCGGCAAATCGACGGGCGCGGTTCTCACTCATCCAGTGGATTATACCTACCGGGTGGAAGAGAAAGACCTCTACGATGGCTTTACCGACGGTACCTTCCAGACAACCTTCACCATTCCCGCGAATACCCTCAAAACCGGGCACGTATATGAGCTTAGTACGGGGGTATATCCAAAGGATCCGAAGGACGATGTTATCTTCGAAGCCCACCAAAAGCTCCCGTTAACGACTGCGGATCAACCGGTTCCAAATCCCAAACCGGCAGAGCCCCAGCCGGGCCCCGAACCCGCGCCAAACCCCAAGCCCGCACCCGGTGAGAAACCTACACCCGAATCGGATTTCAAGGATGTGCGCGATCGTACCGCACACCGCGATGCGATTCTTTGGGCTTCGCAGCGACAGCTCGTCGATAGCGCGGACGGCTATTACCGCCCCTACGATGCTATAACCCGCGAACAGGCAGTTGTGACCCTCTACCGCCTGGCAGGAAGCCCTCAGGTTACTCTTCCGCAGGAGTCTCCCTATGTGGATGTTACCCCAGACCACCCACACTACCGGGAGATTATTTGGGCACGCGAACGTGGTATTAGCTTCGGTTGGAGTGATGGTCATTTCCACCCCGAGGCGGCTGCATCTCACGCCAGTATGGCCGCGTTTTTGTACCGTTACGCTGGGGAACCTGGCGTGAACCTACCGGAACAATCCCTATATGCCGATATGACGGCTGACTCTCCGTTCTACCGAGAGAGTACCTGGCTGAAGAAGAAGGGGCTTGTTTTCTGGTCTGAAAGCTGGTTCCAGCCCGATGGTGCCGTTACTCGCGCCGACTTTGCGGAACTCATCTATCAGTACGAACAAGGCAAATAGACCGAGCAAAATTCTGAGATAGAGATTTATCTATCCGCCCGCACCGCGGGTCTTAGCTCAAACGTTGAGGGGCTTCTACATATCGTGTAGAGGCCCCTCAACTATGTTCTAGGAGTGTTTGTTCGTGTGAAAACGTATGCTCGGACTAGAAGTTTCCCAGCATTTTGGTGACGTCTAGGGCTTCATCGAGCTGAGCCTCAGTGACTTCGCCGCGTTCAACGTAGCCTAAAGCCACAACGGCGTCGCGCACGGTGACCTTGTTTGCCACGGAATACTTGGCGATCTTCGCGGCGGCTTCGTATCCGATGAGCTTATTCAGCGGGGTTACGGTCGAGGGCGATGCCTCCGCCAGGAAGCGGCAACGCTCTACGTTGGCGTTCAGGCCGTCGATCATCTTCTCTGCCGCCACACGAGAAACGTTGGCGAGCAGACGGATGGACTGGAGCAGGTTAGCCGCCATCACCGGAATGCCTACGTTCAGCTCGAAGGCTCCGTTGGTGGAGGAAAGCGCGATGGTCGCATCATTACCAATTACCTGTGCCGCAACCTGAATAGTAGCCTCACAAATCACCGGGTTTACCTTGCCGGGCATGATGGACGAGCCAGGCTGCAGATCGGGGATGTGCAGCTCGCCTAAACCGGTGTTCGGGCCTGAACCCATCCAACGGATATCGTTGCTGATCTTCATCAGACCGTATGCGAGGGTGCGCAGCTGACCGGAAACCTCAACCAGACCGTCGCGGTTTGCCTGCGCCTCGAAGTGGTTACGTGCCTCAGTCAGGGGCAGACCGGTTTCTTCGGCAAGCAGTTCGATCACACGTGCCGAAAAGCCTGCCGGGGTATTGATACCGGTACCCACAGCGGTGCCGCCCAGGGGAACTTCAGCCACGCGGGGCAGGGAAGCGTTCACACGTTCGATGCCGTAACGCACGGTAGCGGCGTAGCCAGAGAATTCTTGGCCTAAGGTAATGGGGGTTGCATCCATCAGGTGGGTGCGTCCGGACTTGACGACGTCCTTGAACTCTGCGGACTTCTTTTCCAACGATGCAGCGAGAACCTCAAGGGAAGGGATCAGCTCTTTGACCAGTGCCTCGGTCACGGCAACGTGCACGGAGGTGGGAAAAACATCGTTGGAAGATTGGGAGGCGTTCACATGGTCATTGGGGTGAACTTCAATGCCCCGTGATTCCAGGGAACGGGTTGCCAGCGTTGCCAGAACCTCGTTGGTGTTCATATTCGACGAGGTGCCCGAACCGGTCTGGAAGACGTCAATGGGGAAATGCTCGTCGTACTCACCGGTTGCTACCAGATCCGCCGCCTCGCGGATAGCCTGGGCGCGCTCAGCATCGAGCACCTGAAGTTCCTCATTGGCGGTCGCGGCTGCCTTCTTAACGAGGGCAAGAGCGCGAATATGGGCTGATTCGAGGGTCTGCCCCGAAATCGGGAAGTTATCGACCGCGCGCTGAGTCTGTGCACGGTAGAGTGCGTTGGCGGGCACGCGAACTTCGCCCATGGTGTCATGTTCAATGCGGTATTCAATATTTTCAGCCATAACTCTAGTTTAGGGCTCAAAATGGCGGGTTTTCATACCCTTCGTGTAAAAATCGGAACATTTGGAAAATACCGTGCATGATGATACTCACCACGCTGTGGGGTTGTGTGGCGGTACCGTATGAACTCAAGTAAAGCCTGTTGGAGCTTCTGGGGTTATGTTGGTTTTCTCGGGTGGATAACACGAAAGAGGCGGTGGCTACCGCCTCCTTCGTATATAAAACGCGTGGGAACTACTTCACCTCGCGCGAGTCAAAGACAATATCGACCGCGCCGGAATCCAAATGGTAGAAGCAACCCACCACAATGGTCTCGCCGCGAGCAACTGCATCGGCAATAATGCGCGATTCCTGAAGCAGACGGGAAGCCGTCGCAGACGTATGAGCCCGTACCATCTCGTTCACATACTGGCTTGGCTTCTCGCCGTGGGGAAGTTCTTGGGCCAGCACCGTAGGCTGAATAGTCTCAACTATTCGCGTAATAAATCCGCCCGGAAGCTGCCCCGATTCCACCGACGAGCAGGTAGCCTGAACAGCCCCGCAAGATTGATGTCCCATAATGATCAGCACCGGCGCCTTGAACTGGGTGATGGAATATTCCAACGAACCAAGGGCACCGTCATCAAGAACCTGCCCCGCGGTGCGTACCACAAAAGCATCGCCAAGACCCAGGTCAAAGATATGTTCCGGTGGTGTACGCGAATCCGCACACCCAAAAATCGTAATAAAAGGAAACTGTCCGCCCGTGAGTTCGTCGCGACGTGCTACATCCTGGTGCGGATGCGAAAGCTCGCCCCGTACAAAGCGTGCGTTACCCTCCTGCAGGCGTTCCAAAACGTACTCAGCGGTGGGTTGAACCGGACGAGAACCCATGAGCAGGCTCCTTAAAGTGAGAGGTATCTTCCCTCTATTTTACCGAAAACAGACCGTACATTTTGCTAGAGAAAATCACGAAATATTAGAAGTATTGGATGCACTGGGGGAGGTCGTCATCGTCGGCGCTTTCATATAGGCGACCGTCGCATCCGCCAGCTGAGCAAACTCCGCCGGGTCTGCCGTGCCGGTGAGAATCACAGTTGTCGTCTTGCCGTCACCGTAAGGCACCTGCGCCACGTAAGAGTACACTTTTTCACTGTTCTTCTTCGAGGTGGCTGAACGTACTTCCCAGTCCACGCCGCCGATAGATTCGGTGCCCTGTTTCGCGGCGTTATCGACCTGTTGAGCTACCCAGGTAGGGTTTGTATCCTTCGCTTGGATCAACTCAATAAAATGATTTTTACTGGTCACCTGTCCGCTCTTAAAGTACGGGATATTATCGGGAGTATTACCCGTCCACCGCGCGTAGTTATAGTGCCAACCCTCAAGCTGCGGTACCGCCACCGGAAAACCCGCCTGCTGGGTAGATTCAGCCGCTACTTGTGATAAATTCACCTGCGGGCGGTACGGATTCTTATCCGGCTGCGGCATGAGCCAGAGCACCGGAATGAGGATAGCCACCATCGCCAGCATCGAAATAATCATATTGCGCGCCGGAGCATTAATGCGTTTCGCCTGTTTTTGTGTAATTTGTGGCACAACAGATGAATCGGTAGAAGCATCTGCGTGAGCCTTCGGCGCATGAGCGTTCTGACCATCGCTCTCAGCCGGTGTATGCGCGTGATTCTGAGAGTTTTCCACTCACACATTCTCTCATACGCTCTAAGACATACCGTTTCCCACACCCACCTGGGCGGATGTTCACCACGGTACATGCGCCCACGCAAACCCGTTCAATACACGCGAACATTCCGCCGGGCGCGTTATGCTAGTAAACAGGAGGTGCCGGTTCAAAGCGCTGGAACGAACCAGCCAACCGGCCATGACAACGACCTCGAAGGTGAGCAATGACTGAAAACAATAACCACGCCGACCGCAACCTAGCTATGGAATTGGTGCGCGCCACCGAAGCCGCAGCCATCGCATCCGGTCCCTGGGTGGGCGCAGGCGATAAGAACCGCGCGGACGGTGCCGCCGTGGACGCGATGCGCTACCGTCTCTCGACCGTGCACTTCAACGGAACCGTTGTGATCGGCGAGGGCGAAAAAGATAAGGCTCCCATGCTATTCAACGGCGAAGTTGTTGGCGATGGTATCGGCCCTAACCTCGATATTGCGGTAGATCCCATCGACGGAACTCGTCTGACCGCATTGGGCATGGACAACGCACTCTCCGTCATCGCGGTAGCAGACGGAGGTTCTATGTTCGACCCCTCCGCCGTGTTCTACATGGAAAAACTGGTGACTGGGCCCGAAGCCGCAGAGTTCGTAGATCTTCGCCTGCCCGTCAAACAGAACCTTCACTTGGTCGCTAAGGCACAGGGTAAGAACGTAAGCGAACTGACCGTGTGCGTTCTGGATCGTCCGCGTCACGCTAAGCTCATTGAAGAGATTCGTAATGCCGGTGCACGTACCCGCATTATCCTTGACGGCGATGTTGCGGGAGCTATTGCGGCCTGCCGTGAAGGAACCGGTGTTGACGTGATGCTCGGTACCGGCGGAACCCCCGAAGGCATCGTCGCCGCGTGCGCTATCAAGGCCACCGGAGGCGTAATTCAGGGCCGCTTAGCACCCACCGACGATGCTGAGCGTGAAAAGGCGCTCGCTGCGGGGCACGATCTTGACCGCATCCTCACAACTGACGATCTGGTCACCAGCGATAACTGCTTCTTCGCCGCAACCGGTATTACCGACGGCAAGCTGCTGCGCGGGGTGCGCTACGGCAAGAATATTGTGACCACCCAGTCGCTCGTCATGCGTTCCTCCTCGGGAACCGTGCGCATTGTGGAGGCTGAGCATCGCCTTTCTCGCCTGCGCGAGATTCTGTCGCATACAAAGTAACGTTTTGATATAAAGCCTGTGCCGCACTCTCAATCATAGAGAGTGCGGCACAAGCTTTATTGTATGAGCGTGGTCTGCCTGGGAACCTAGGCTGCCGAAGTAGCGTTATTTTTTCAGGCGTGCGCGAACCTTAGCTACTGTAGATTTCGCGGTTTCCTGAGCGGTTCCCAGTGCTTTCTTGAGGGCGGGACGCGCGCGGTATGCGTAGCCGTAGGCGCGGTAGCCTAGCGTGTTCACCGGAACGTCCCAGGTGCCGGGGTACTCAACCGAACGCCCTCCGAAAGACTTCTTAAATTTGGTGAACCCCGCCCATTCGTGCTCAGGCTGATCTTCGGGTGCGATGCCGAAAAGATCCACATATTTCAGTCCCTTTGCTTTAGCGTCCAAGATGAAATTGGTCACTACCGGAATGCCTGCCGAGAGCTTACGATGCGCAAAAGAGGCCGCCGCGTGGGCGTAGGTGCGCGTATCGTCTGAATCGTAGACAAATGCCGCCGCGATAGGCTCCTTGGAACCATCCTCGCCGGTCAGCTGAGCAATATAGAGGGATGCGGCATCAGCAGGCATGAGGGTCTTTGCCACCTGCATCAGATAGTCGTCCTGCTGACGGTTGAACCCGTTGCGGTCGGCGGTCTCAGAGAGGAACGTGAAGAGCACCTTCATATCCTCGGGGTTCTGAGACACCTCAATGCTGACACCTTTTTTGTGGATATTACGGTGCAGATTGCGGTTATTGGACTTCATATCCTTCAAAATTGCGGCTTCGTCGCCGGAAAGATCAATAATCTGCGTGTGTGAAGGCTGAACCTGGCGCGGTGCCAACGCAGCGCCGCGTGCCTTCAGGAAATCTGCCGCATCCTGGGAACCCCAGATAGCGGAGTCAATTGGTTCGATGCGCACAAATAGGCACCCGTGAGCCTTTGCTTCTTCTTTCAGCGAGTCGAGTGCGGCATCGAAAGCCTGCGCACTCTGTGCCACCGGGCCGTAGGGGCTGTAAAGGTACTTGCCGGTGCGCCCGCCCTCAACGGTAGCGAGATAGGACCAGCCTTCGCCTTCGTGGCGAATGACGGTGTGACCAAGAGACTGCTGAAAACGTGCCCAAATATCGGACTGAAGAATATTGCTCATTCAACTATTTTAGCCTCAACCGCAGGTTACGCTGAGCGAAGGCGACCTTGGGAGCAGATAAAATACGAGCCGTTCCGTGAAGATACGGAACGGCTCGATAACACCGAGAAACGACCATACATTAGGGCACGTAAGCCTGCGGTTCGTCCCCTTCGTCACGTGTGGGGTCGGCAGTTGGGGCAGGCTTGGGAACCGCTGGTGCCTGTACTTTTTCTTCTTCGGCAACCTGGGCGCGATGCTCGGCGAGCTTAGCGCGCAGAGCCGTTCCCTTATCTACCGCGCTCTGGCGCAGATCCTTCGAGAAATCGAGAAGATCGGAGTGCACCTGCTGCGCGAAATCGTCGGTGGCGCATCCTAGGATGCGCAACGCCAGAAGTCCCGCATTACGTGCGCCGTTGATAGACACGGTTGCCACCGGAACCCCCGCGGGCATCTGCACGATAGAAAGCAGGGAATCCATGCCTTCGAGATTCTTCAGCCGCACCGGGACGCCAATAACGGGCAACGCGGTAACCGAGGCGAGCATGCCGGGAAGGTGCGCTGCCCCGCCGGCACCGGCGATGATTACGCGAATACCGCGCTGATGAGCCTGCTGGCCGTAGGCGATCATATCTTCAGGCATGCGGTGTGCTGAGACGACATCCGCTTCATAGGGGATACCGAATTCTTCAAGAACCGTAGCGGCTTCTTCCATGATGGACCAGTCGGAATCTGACCCCATCACAACGCCAACAACGGGCTTATCTGAATCGTACGGGGAGCTCATGAACAATCCTTCCTGTGAGCTAATAAGACACTACGGACACGAAATATACCGGCAAACTCTTAGAGCGGGCGACCGTCGCGCAAAATAGATGCCACATTCGCGGCGGCATCGCGTAGCGCCCGAGTCTCAGCTGCCCGACCGGTAATATTCACATGACCAATTTTACGTCCTGGGCGGGTTTCTTTACCGTAAAAATGAATTTTGGCGCGTGGCTCGGCGCTGAGCGCAAGCGGGTACACACCGAAAATATCTTCATTCTCGCCGCCTAGGTAATTCTTCATAATGGCAACTTCGTCGCGCATAGTAGTTGCGCCCAGCGGCATATCGAGTACCGCACGCAGATGCTGCTCAAACTGACTGGTTACTGAACCTTCCTGGGTCCAGTGTCCGGTATTGTGCGGGCGCATCGCGAGTTCATTAATGTAGAAGCCTGCTGAAGAGCCCGGAACCTCGAAGAGTTCCGCCGCCATTACGCCGGTAACCCCAAGTTCGGTGGCTAGGGTAACGGCTGCATCGGATGCCGCCTGGGCAATTGCGGGGGAGAGGTTCGGTGCGGGTGCAATCACTTCATCACAGACCGAATTCACCTGAATTGTCTCTACGACAGGCCAGGGGAGAACCTGCCCACTCTCCCGGCGTGCCACGAGAGCGGAAAGCTCGCGGGTGAACGGAACCTTTTCCTCTGCCAAAAGCGCCGAAAAATCGGTGCGGTGAGGAAGCTCATCAAACCAGGCAGCGGCCTGCTCACGGGCGTGCTGAGGAGAATCCAGCACCATCACGCCCTTGCCGTCATAGCCGCCGCGCGGGGTCTTCAAAACCACGGGCCAGCCGATCTCATCGCCAAAGGCGAGAAGCTCATCCAAAGTTTCAACGCGTGCCCAGCGCGGGTTCGGTAGTCCAAGATCTTCTACAGCCTTGCGCATCATGAGCTTATCCTGGGCATATTGCAGCGCATCCGGATGCGGCTGTACATTTACCCCCTCAGCAATAAGCGTGTGCAAAAATTCGGTGGGAACATGCTCGTGATCGAAGGTAATAACATCTTTGCCACGAGCGAACTCCCGCAAAGTCTCTAAATCCTTATAATCTCCCACGGGCGCGCTGCGCACCGCTGCCACGGCGCCCACCGTAGGGCTTTCAGCGAGAATATGAAGGTCAAATCCAAGGTTCGTTGCTGCGGGCGCCATCATGCGTGCCAGCTGGCCGCCTCCGATAACACCAAGTACAGGTCCAGTTACAGGGTAAGTCACATCACTCAAGTGTACTCTTATGCCCCCAAATACCGGTAGTATTCCGCGCCGCAGACTTGAAAATAACCTGGGAAGTGCATGATAAAACTCAATAAAATAAGGTAAAACGGGATCGGCTGTACTAGTATTTTAGGGATGCTATCAAAATTTAACTCACAGACGCCCAGGTCATCTTAACGGGCAGAAAAGATGGAGAATATGGCTTCAGACTCTCGCTCTACACTGGGTGATCGTCTTAAATCACTGTGGAATACCTACGGTCTAGAGGTACTTAAATTCGGTACCGTTGGCGGTGCCGCATTCTTGGTAAACGCTGCCGTGGTGTGGGCGCTGATGCTTGGTCCTTTCGAGAACGCACATACCAAGGCAAAAGTAATTGCCAGCGTTGTGGCTACCATCTTTGCATGGATTATGAACCGCCTGTGGACCTTCCGCGAAGACCGATCCGAGAACTGGAAACGTGAGGGCATCGAATTTGCCTTTGTGAATATTCTTGGCATTTTGGTTGAGGCCGGATGCGTGTTCTTCACTAACTACGTATTGGGGCTGCGTTCGCCGGAAGCATCGTTTATCTCCGGTACGATCATCGGCACCGCGCTGGGAACAATTCTGCGGTACTTCCTCTACCGTTTCTGGGTTTACGGCAAGCACCGTAAACAGGTGGATGAAGGGGACGCTACCGAGCACGAAGAATTGGGGTACATTCTGAACCAGGCGACGGGTGTGCTGACCGGCTCGGTTCCCGTGGTAGACCCTGCGGCACAGGCCCAGCGTTCGCAACAGAATGTTGAAATTACCGATGTTGATAAGCCCTCTACCGGTAAACGTTCATAAATAAATAGACTGTATACAGCGGCGGATTCTTTTTATGAGAATCCGCCGCAGTGTTTTTACCCTCTGAGCGAACTACGCTGCCGTTTTCTAGGAGTGGCTCAAGGTTAGATCTAGAGCTCGCTCAGAACGCAGGAGCGGGTCTAACTCGGTAGCGGTAAAATCAGCCAGCGGATCGGGTAGGAATACGGCATAACCCGCGATGAGGCAGGCAAGCGCCTCTGTCACGATCGTGAGGGCTGAGGGTGCCCAGTCGAACTCTGAGGGAAGGTGAAGACGAAGCGCTAATGCTCGTTCCCCTGAAGGAAGACGGTAATCGTGACCAGCATGTTCATGTGCCCGAGAGAGCACTCGTGCCGTTAGCTCTGCCGATGTTAAGTTATTGCCCACGGGCGCTGAGGTCGAAGCTGGCAAGCCGATGAACTGGTCAGCCTCGCTGCGCACGAGCGCGCAGAAGTCGAGAACTTCGGCATCAGTCATTGAGTCGACCTCGTGAAGGTCTCCAAGGTAGCGCATCGAGAGAGGCCCGCGATCAACAAGAAGAAGATAGTCGGGGTTATTGAGGTTCTGAGCATGATCGGTGGTATCTGAGGCGCCTACAAGCGGTTCTTCATCGTCGAAGTAGCCGCCAGCGTAGAGAGTCGCGCAGGCGAGAACCAGAAAACGCCAGTGCAGGGGACCCGTAATCTGCACCCCAGATTCCTCGGTAACTTCGCACTCATTCACCAGAAGATTTGCGCTCTTTGCTACCCAATTCATGAAGACGCGACCGGAGAGCTCGATGCGTTCACCCCCGCGAGCATGCCAGATAAGGGCGGGAGTCTGCACACGCGCGAGAGCATCGAAAATACGCGTGAATGAGCGGGCATTTGCCACGGTCGAGAGTAAATTTTCAGCCATAGAATAACTTTACCGTGTGTAAACTCCCAAAAATTTCGATGCATGATATTACTTTCGGCAGTACACGCGACCACATCATGAGATATTTTTCCTGACGTCATAACAGTTGAAGAAGAAAGTATTTGTAGTCATAAATTTGCGTATGATGCAAATATACTCTTAAGGACGTTGAAGTTATATTACGGGTGCATTACGGGTGTGAAGTTCATAAAATATCTTGCAGACGGGTTATTAAAATGTAATAAGTGACACGATTAGGTTTTGAATAGGATATAAAAAACCTGTTTTGACTAGGTGCTTAGGAGTTTGAAAGAGCTTCGTTCGAGGCGTAATCTCGGGGGTTTTGGAGGGGGTGTGGAGGAACATATATATACAGAAGATAACGCCCAAAACTTTCATGATGAAGTAATTATTTTGTGGTCTAACACCGTATAAACATTGAAATATTTGACGTTGATCTGCACATACACGGATAAAAGTTGTAAGTCCAGTTTGACGAATGGGCGTGTCGCCCTTCTAATAGTTATGTAGGTTTATTTGCAGAAACATCTTTCATGCCCAAAAACTATAAATCTACAGAGCCAAAAAGATTCGTTTGCACACCAACGAATCACCGCAGACTCATCTAGCCAATGAGAACACGGAAGGAAAAACTATGGGTTCATACACCTGTGCTGGGTATTCACGCCTGAGCACCGGTATTGCCGGTGAACGCACAGGCGGAACCCGCCAACATACTATGCAAACCGCGCAATCCCTAGAAGAACAAGCAAATATGTTCCTGAGCGTTGCTGACGCAACCACTGAGGAAGGCAGCTTTGCGGCTTCCACAGTTGAGGTAGGCAACATGTTTACCTGCGTCGAAGGCCTCGATATGTGGGCCGCCGCTGCAGGCATGTACGGAACTGAAGGTGATGACGGAGAGCTCGCCTGGCAAACTGATGCGCTGTGTGCCCAAACCGACCCAGAAGCCTTTTTCCCTGAAAAAGGAGGGTCTACTCGTGACGCTAAACGCGTCTGCGAATCGTGCCCCGTTCGTGAAGAGTGTCTAAAATATGCAATGGACAATGATGAGCGCTTCGGAATATGGGGCGGTCTCTCAGAACGCGAGCGTCGCCGGCTACGTAAGCAGGCAAGCTAAGGCGCTAGGAAGGCACAACAGTACCCATGCAGAAAGTTAGACACTGCTCCCGGCAGACCTGTCAACATGAAGCCACGGTGACCCTCAGCTACTCATACGCTGACTCTACGGCGACGATTGGCCCGCTGTCCGAGTACCGCGAGCCACACGCTTACGATCTTTGCGATTACCATGCGGCACGATTAACCGCACCGCAAGGATGGCGAGTCGTCTACACGGTGGAGCTTAAAGCTGAACGATCCTGAGGTACTGCCAGCCTCTCACAACCTTCATAGGAACCTTCCGCCGCTCAGCGGAAGGTTCTTCTCCTATGAAAATAGGACAAACACCCTATCTATACCACTCTATTCAGAAAAGACACCTATGGCACAGGAAAGTCACAGCGGTACCGCATCCTCAGGGCAGAGAGCCTGGGATGCGCTACGCTCCGCGATCGGCACCGAAACCGTTGAAGAAGCGGCGGCGCGTGCTTCCGCCCCCGCAACACAAAGAACACCCGAATCACTGCTGGGAGCATCGGCACAGATGTACACCGAAGCTCCGGATTTTGCAGACAACCCCGATATTCCCAGCGATCGAGCATCCGGCGCACATGACACGAGTCAGCAGGAAGGGGAAAGCGTAGGGCAGCGGGTACGTACCTATACCAGCGTCTCAACCGGGTTTGTTCCTCTTATCCGTGAGGCAAAGGGATCTCCGAAACACCCCACGCTCAGTACTTTAGTGCAGAAGTTTGACGAGAAAAAGAACGAAGAAGCGGCTCCGGCTGAAAAGGCAGCTGCGCCGGATACACCCGCCTCAGAACCCAGTCAAGATGCCGATAACAAACCCCAAAAATCCACCCTAGTGACCGTGGAGAAGGGAACAAAAATCTCAACCGGCTCGCTGAGTTCACGCCCTAAATACCGCACGCAAACAACTCGTACCGTTGAAACCTCAAATACGTGGGAAGAAGATGCGGCACAAGAAGCCGCCGCCGAACGCCCACGCCTGCTCAAGCTCCGTGCCGCCCTCATCACGGCAGCGGTACCGCTCCTCTCGTTTATGATCGCTATTCGGGCTGTCGCATCCGCACCATTCCTCTGGCTGGAATACCGCAGGCCCGGATTCCCCGAAGACAGCTACGGATTCGACCTCGCCGAACGTATGCGGTTAGGCTCCTACGGGCTGGACTACGTGACTAACCTAGCCCCCGAAGACTACCTGGCAAAAGCCACCACCGGACCGGCAAACACCCCGGCATTCCTCCAGAGTGAAATTCAGCATATGCACGACGTCAAACGAGTCTTGCTCTTCGCAACCATCGCCGTGGCGGTATTCTGCGTGCTGGCCTTAATTGGCAGTATTTCGCTGAAGGAACGCGCCCCCGGCACTATTCGCCGCAGCCTGTACACTGGCGCTTGGGCTACCGTTATTATGCTCGTGGTGCTAGGTATCATAGGCGCCACCAGCTGGGAATGGCTCTTTACCGCCTTCCACACGACCTTCTTCCCGCAGGGCAACTGGCAGTTCCGCATGAGTGATACGCTCATTCGCCTATACCCGCCGCAATTCTGGATCGATGCGGCGCTCGCCATCGTGGTGATAACCCTGCTGATAATCGGTGTGCTGCTGGCGTTCACCTGGCCCACGCGCTACCGCCTCGTGAAGGAAAATCGGTACTACAAGGAGCGCTACCAGATTCGCCAGAAAATTAAGGCGATGCGCGCCGAACGTGACGGCGACATCCAGGCTTAGCGGGTACCCGGCGCACGTCCCTCCGGCATAAAAAGGCTCTTGAGGTGAACAAAATCGTTGTTTCTAACGCCTGTTCACCTCAAGAGCCTTTTTCGTACGGCATCCTGATTGGATCCGGGTTATTGGGGAATGGCGCCGCTAAATCCAGGTTGGAATCCACATATGCCCGTACCACTGTTCATACGGGATAACCTGCCCGGTCCACAGAGGCCAGAAGTATGCGCTCACCAGTAGAACCGCCGTCAGGTATACACCTACGCACAAAACGCCCACGCGCACGCGTCTGACGGAACTGGTACGGTTCCCCAAAAGCACGCCAAAACAACCCGCCAAGAGGATGAGGAGGAAAGGCTCAAAGGAGAGAGCGTAGAAGAAGAACATGGTGCGGTTAGGGTAGAGGAACCACGGCAGATAGCCTGCTGCGAAAACCAGCAAAAGAGCCCCAAAACGCCAGTCGCGCTTCAGGATAAAAATGACTAGGGCGAGAATTATCGCCGGAATAAACACCCACCAGATCAGAGGGTTACCAATATTGAGGATCGCTTGCGAACAGTTGAGTGCCGTGCATCCTTTCTCCCCAAACTTGGGCGCCTCATAGTAGTACGATGTCGGGTGCCCCAGAATAAGCCACTGCCAAGCCTGCGACGCGTAGCGATGCTCACTGCTGAGCCCCGAATGGAACTTAAACGCGGACGTATGATACTCCCAGAGTAGGCGCAAATCCTCGGGAAGCCACTTCACAGCACCCGAATCGGGGAACTGATTACTCCAGTGGCGGTAGAAAGCGTTTGAAGACTTAAACCAACCAATCCAGGTGGTCAGATAGACGATAAGACCCACGCCAATCATCTGAATAAACGCAGGAATACCCTCTCGAATCAGAGCGACAATACCCCAATTTTTCAACCCTAGGATGCGCCGCGCATTCATATCCCAAAACACCGTCAGCACACCCATCGCGGCAATAAAGAACAGAGAGTTCCACTTCACCGCTACGGCGGCACCGGCACAAATACCGGCGGCAAGACGCCACAGATGCAAACCCGAGCCGGGGCCGAAAACAACCTTCTGCAAGCCCGACTCGCCGTGCGCATCCACAATCTTCATAACATTCGCCGCGAGCCTTCTACGCGCTGTCTGTCGGTCAAGAAGCAGACAGACAAAAGTCGCTAAAATCCAGAACATCTGGAAAATATCGAGAAGCGCCAGACGGGATTCCACAAACATCAAACCATCAACGGCGCCCAACAGCGCAGCGATAGAGGCCACAGTGACCGAACGGAACATGAGCCACCCGGCAACCGCCAAAAGCGCCACCGCGAGCGTACCAATAATCGCGGCACTCACGCGCCAACCGAAGGCGTTCTCGCCGAAAATCGCCATTCCCCAGGCAATCATCCACTTACCTAGGGGAGGATGCACCACATACTCGGGGCTGTTCGGTAAGATACCGCTAAAATCCCCCGAAGCGAATGCGTGATCCACACCGCTCGACCACGAAACTTCATATCCGTAGTGCAGGTACGAATAGGCATCCTTGGCATAGTAGGTTTCGTCAAAGACAATCGCATTCGGGTGTGCCAGGTTATAAAAACGCAGCACACCCGCTAAGAGTATAATCAGGGTCGGTGCAAGCCATCCCCAACGGGGCAGCGAAACACGGGCGACGCCCAGAGCCTCGAAAAGATTCGACAGAGAGTACTGCACTCTGGACTTCGTAAAAGAAAGACTAGCGGTTAACATCACCTATCAATCCTATAGGGTGTAAGCCTCCACGTCTTCTTGAAAATACCTGAAACCACAAAAATCTGGCTCACACCATATATAAAATCTATAAAACTACCCCGACATCATGAGGAACTGAGTGCTATAGCGGCACAGCGCATCTCCGAGATGAAAAGCACACACGATACACTGGGGGAGTGAGCGAAAACGAAATGTATGAGCGCGATACACAAAGTACCACCTCCGCCGATACAACAATGCAGCCCCTAGCGTCTGATGAGCGTGAGGAAGGTATTCTCATTCTCGGCGGAACCCCTATCGGCAACCTCTCAGATGCCAGCGACCGGTTACGGCAGGCGCTCGCTACCGCTGATGTGATCGCCGTCGAAGATACTCGCAAGCTCCGCACCCTTGCCTCCGGGCTGGGAGTGCACACTACGGGACGAATTATCGTAAATCACGACCATAACGAGGCGGAACGCAGTGCCCAGCTCGTGCAGGCGGTCAGCGACGGGAACACAGTTCTGCTGCTCTCAGACGCCGGTATGCCAACCATCTCAGACCCCGGCTATGTTGCTGCATCCGCCGTTGCCGACGCCGACCTGCCGGTGACCGTGATCCCCGGTCCCTCGGCGGCATTGACTGCGCTCGCGCTCTCGGGACTGCCCACCGGACGATTCACTTTTGAGGGGTTCTTGGCGCGTAAAGGCTCAGAACGTACAAGAAGGCTGAACTCCCTGGCGGCGGAAGAGCGCACCATGATTTTCTATGAATCGCCGCATCGTGTAGCCGCCACGCTCACAGATTTTGCCCGGGTCTTCGGGGGCGAACGGCGTGCCGTCGTATGCCGCGAACTCACCAAATTGCACGAAGAAACCCTGCGCGGCACCCTGAACGAACTCGCTGACTGGGCGCACAAAACCCAGGTACGCGGCGAAATCGTGACTGTGGTTGCTGGTGCCGAGCCTCCCGAAACTCCGCAGGCGCAAGATATCGTGAGCCTCGTCCTCGAACGGGTGGATGCGGGGGAACGCCTCAAAAATGCGTGCGCCGCAGTCGCCGCCGAAACGGGTGCCTCCAAACGAGAACTCTATGAAGCCGCCCTCGCCGCTCGAAATGCAAACGTATAAACACACCTCAACACAGCCTACAGGAGAATACCGTGTGCCATAGCCACTCCGAGCAAGCCGAACTCACTCAGGAATATTTAGACTCTCTTGCAGCCCTGGCACACTATAAGATGCCGAGCGAAGAAGAACTGACGGCGAGCGCGCTTCCGCATGGCTGGCAGATCGAAGAAGGGCAAACTCCCGCGCCCTACCGCGCCGAGCTTTATCGTGACGAGACCGGGGGAGGCATAGCACAGGAACCTTCGGGCGAAGGCACCCGCCGCCGCTCCACGAAGGGCGACGACGGACGATCCCGCAACCTTGTGTTCCCGCCTGCACCCGAGCCTCTGCCGTACGCCATCGTCGATAACCACACTCATATGGACCTGCTTGATGGCGAAGTAGAAATTACTGCCCGGGATGCCCTCGATACCGGAGAAAAACTCGGCATAGGTGCCATTGTGCAGGTTGGCTGCGATATTCCCTCCTCGCTGTATGCGGTTGCCGCCGCCCGCGCCGACCGGCGGGTTTTGGCGGCGGTTGCCGTTCACCCCAACACCGCTCCCGAACTGGATTCCGCCGGTATCCTCGATGAGGCTCTGGAGACCTTGGATGCGCTTGCCGCCGAACCGCGCGTGCGAGCTATCGGAGAGACCGGACTCGACTACTTCCGCACCGGGGAGGAAGGTGTTGAAGCTCAGCAACGCAGCTTTCGCGAGCATATTCGCCTAGCGAAGAAGCACGATCTGGCGCTTCAGATTCATGACCGGCAGGCGCACGATGATGTGGTGCGCATACTCCTTGAGGAGGGCGCCCCCGAGCGTACTGTATTTCACTGCTACTCGGGCGGGGCTGAGCTGGCGCGCATCTGTAATAAGCAGGGCTGGTACATGAGCTTCGCCGGAACCGTGACCTTCAAAAACTCGAAGGATATTCAGGAGTCGTTGCGTATGGCACGCCCTGAGCTGATTCTTGCCGAGACGGATGCGCCTTTTTTGACCCCGCACCCGTTTAGGGGCCGCCCGAATGCCTCGTACATGACGAACTATACGGTGCGGTTCATGGCGGCGCACCGCGAGCAGAACCTAGAGGACCTGTGCCGAATTATCCGCGCGAACTCGATGCGTGTGTACGGTAGCTGGGGAATTGAGGGGTTCTAGACGATGGTAACGATCAGTGCATAAGGTATAAGTATTTTTTGTGCCACCTTTGTCGAAGCCTGCATGAACTATCACGCGTATATGCTATTATGATAGATACTATATTTCACCTTAAGGCTTTACTTCATAATTTCTGGAGTAAATTTTGTCTTTGTGCGATGTGGTATCCCGATAAATAGCTTTCTATCCCGTAACGTATCAATAGCATGTTAATGTGAGAGAACTAGGGTAAAGCTGTGTCAATCATTTCTTTTTCAAAAAGAATAAAACATTATATATGGATTAATTATGTCAAAGATGGCGCGGGGATAGATAAGATGCGCAGTTGGTACTCGCAGAAAAACCCATATTCTTATGACCTTGAGAAATACACTCATCGTATTGGTGATGTTGTTGTGCCAAACTCTAGTACCTTCTCTGTTAATCACTTATTCTACGATTCCCAACTTCCTAAAGATAATCTTCGAGATGCCCCTAACCAGATATTTGTAGTGTGGACAGGAGATAACGAAATAACGCCTGCCCGTCGGAAATCACTTAATCTTATTCGCTCCACTAACCCTGAGAGTAAAGTTATTCTGGTGACTCCAGATAATCTGGATGACTATATAGTTCCTGGGTATCCTTTACACCCTTCATACGTGAAGTTGAGCTACATTCAGCGTTCCGACTATATGCGTGCCTACCTGATGCACCATCACGGTGGTGTCTATATGGATATAAAACCTATGGATAAGCCCTGGTTACCTCTTCTTGAGGAGCTTAATGCTACCCCAGATATGTGGGTGATCGCGCCGCATGAAAAAAATTCCCGGAATTCGTCACCAGCAAGTGGGGTATTGGGGAAAGACCAGCGTAACTATTATAAATCGATTGTGAATATGTCTGCTTTTGGGTGTAAACCATATAGCAGGTTTACTGATGAATGGCTTACCGAATTAAACCGTAGGATGGACTATTTTTCATCCTTGTTGGAGAGCTACGGAGATCCTCAAGCTTTTGGGTATATGCCGGAGTATCCTATTCCCTGGCTTGAGTTGGCGGGAAGGATCACGAGCCCCCTAAGCCTTAAATATATTGACCGTATAAAAATTGTTAAAGATATGAAATTTGGAACGTACCCTGGTGGGTACCGGTAAATTGCTGCCGTTTCAAATATAAAGAGGAAAAATGAAAAAATATGTTGTTGCTCTTAAGGACGAAAATCGCCTTGAGCATTTCTTCAATGCCCCGGGGAGCGCAGGTTTCGATATATTTTGGGGAATAGATGGGCGTGCTTTACCTGCTCCTGGGGAAAGCCCTGAATTTGATGCTGTCTATTTTGAGAAGAGAGCAGGCCGTCTAGCCCGTCCCGGGGAAGTAGGATGCGCCTTGAGTCATACTTATGTGTGGCGTGATTTTCTAGAAAGCGGGGAAGAATGGGCGCTTGTTGCTGAGGACGATGCATTGATACACGCCTCCATTGATGAAATTGTCTCTCGGGTTATTGAAAAATCCCGCAGCATTGGTGTGGTGAATTTTGCGGATGGCTGGTCCACCCAGATGGGTCGTATGAACCCCCGCACTCCTTATCCCCGGTTGTCGTTGTTTTCTCCGTTTATTTGGGGCCGTCATCGTTTAGGGTACTGCGCTAGTGATTGGACTGCCTGTACAGGGCTGTACCTGATCTCTCGGTCGGCGGCGCAGAAAATTATTGAGCAGATTGATGCGCGCGGCTCACAATACTGGCTGGCGGATGATTGGCCCCTTTTCGCCGCTGATTTTGGGGTGGATATTAAGGTTGTGCAGCCAGGACTGTGCGGTTGGACAGGAAATAGTCTTATCGAGGAAGACGGGACGCATTTTGTGTACCATAAAGCAAACCAGACAAAAAAACAGCCGCTCCTTAACAAGCTGCGGATTTACGCCGCCCCCAAAGCTCGCTTGAAGAACGCCCAAAACATCGTCAAATCTACTCTCTGGCAGATACGGAAGAAACGCAGAGTTCTCAAGTAACTACCCGCACCAGTGAGCAGCGTCCTTCGACCTAGACCTGCAACCTTCCGTAGAATAGATAGGGTGAGAGAAAATCTGAGCGATAAACCCCTGCTGGGTCCCCAAGAAATCCGCGACCTTGCCGCGCAGCTGGGCATTCGCCCTACAAAGACCCTGGGGCAGAACTTCGTGATTGACCCGAATACTATTCGCCGCATCGTTACCGCAGCGGATATTACCGACGACGAAACCGTGCTCGAAATCGGTCCCGGACTAGGCTCTCTCACCCTGGGGTTGGCAGATGCCGCGCGCCAGGTTGTAGCGGTTGAAATCGATCCGCCATTGGCGCAGCAGCTACCGCATACTATCGCCAAATTCCGCCCCGATAAGGCACAAAACGTTAATGTGGTGCTTATGGACGCTCTCAAGGTGACTGAGCTTCCCCACACGCCGGATGCGCTGGTCGCTAACCTGCCCTATAACGTGGCGGTTCCGGTGCTTCTGCACCTTTTCGCGCAATTTCCGAGCATTTGCCACGCCTTGGTGATGGTGCAGGATGAGGTTGCCGATCGTCTGGCGGCGAAACCCGGATCCAAGATTTACGGGGTTCCTTCGGTGAAGGCAAGCTGGTATGCTGAGGTCTTTAAAGCGGGGGTTATTGGTAAAAACGTATTCTGGCCCGCCCCGAAGATTAACTCCGGGCTTGTGGGTTTCAGGATGCGCCCGCAGCCGCTCGCCGATATTGACCGCGACGAAGTCTTTACCGTGATTGACGCTGCTTTCGCCCAACGGCGGAAGACCCTGCGGGCCGCGCTTGCTTCGTGGGCTGGTTCCGGTGCTCGTGCCGAAGTGATCCTGACCGAGGCGGGCATTACTCCTACTGAGCGTGGCGAAAAGTTAGATATTCACGGGTATATTCGGATTGCCCAGGCGGCGCATCGGGTGCCAGCTTTAGTGGCGGATGAAAGTTAAGACCGGGAAACCGGAGATGGATAAAGAATGCATGTTCTAGAAACTCGGGCAAAAGCGCCCGGCAAAGTAAATCTCTATCTTGCCGTGGGTAACCCCCGCGAAGACGGCTACCATCCGCTCGCCACGCTCTTTTCTTCGGTCAATATCTACGAAACCGTAACCGCACGTGATGGTCAGAAGCCGGGAATTACCCTGAGCCTGGATATTGTGTCCGAATCCCTGGTCGATCAGCAGCACCGTGCCGGAGAATTTGATCTAGCCGAGGTGCCGTTGGACGAGTCGAACCTGGCGCATCGTGCAGCCGTCTCTATGGTGCAGGCGCACGGGCTCACCGTGAACGATCTGAACCTGCACCTGCATATCGATAAGGCCGTTCCCGTGGCCGGGGGCATGGCGGGTGGCTCGGCAGATGCCGCCGCCGCGCTTCTTGCCGTCGATCAGTATCTCTATGAGAAGCGGCTTACCGAACGTACCCTCGGACTCGAAGAGCTGCTTGCCCTAGCTGCGCCTTTGGGTGCTGACGTGCCTTTTGTGGTGCGTGCCGCGTTCCCGCTGGGCGGATTAGCCGTGGGGGAGGGCACCGGAACCGAGCTGCGCATCGTGGAGCTGCCTGAAGACATGATTCCGCTCGATATTGTACTGGTCGCCGCCTCGGAGGGACTCTCGACCCCGCAGGTATTTAGCGAGCTCGATGAGGGACGCGCCGCCGGACGTTACCCCGAAGCTGGCGAGCTGCAGGTTCCTTCGGGGCTGCTGCACGCGCTAACCCAGACGGAGGCGCCGATTGCGCGCATCCACGAAATTGGCAGGCAGCTTCGCAACGATTTGCAGAGCCCAGCCGTGACCCTAACACCCGATCTTGAAACTATTTTAACCATGGATAATGAGAGCATGGTTGAGGCGTTTGTCTCTGGGTCAGGGCCTACCGTGGCTATTCTTGCGGAGGGCGCGACCGCAGCTGATGAACTCGCCGCAGCACTTCGCCGCCGAGGCCGTCACGCGATCGCCACCCAAACCCCCGCGATGCTCTAATTCCTTAGGAATAGTCCCTTAATCCTCTAATAGGCGCAGTATCCAGCCGCAGCGGCTTCGGAATACGCTTGAGAATGCGGTACTGAAGAATACCCTCCAGCGCCCCAAGGTTACCGCCCGCCAGATACGCCGCCCGAAAACGGGTTGCAGGGTTTATAAGCTTAGGGGCCTGCCGCAGAACCTCCAGGATAGACGCCTTCGTACTGGGACCGCGCATTCCATGCCGTCGATAGTGTACCCACAGCAGTACCTTGTATTTTTGGTAGGCGCGCTGCTGATGAAAAATGCGTTTAGGTTTATCCCGCAGAATATAGTGCAGAAGCGGCCCGTGCGTGAGCGCCGCCGGAACGCCTGCAAGCTGCACTCGCCAGGCAAAATCGGTCTCTTCGGAACTCTTATACGAAGAATCCATACCCCCGGCCTCAAGATATACGCGGCGAGGAATCGAAAAATTACCCCCGGCAACCGTCGGCAGAAAACCAGCATAGGGGGTGAGCTCATCGTCGTAGAAAATCCTGGTGCGTGTGCTCAGAGTCTTCTGATCATCGCCGGGTTCAAGACCGTAAGCCCGCAGAACTTCGGGAGTATTAACCCGGTCATGAAGCAGAGACCCGCTTGCTATGACGGGGGAATATAGGTTTTGCACGTGCAGATGTGAAGCCACCCAGTCGGGTTCTACAAGATCATCGCCATCGCAGAAGATAAGGACATCACCCGTGGCTTGTACCGCCCCCATATTGCGGGCGTGGCTGGCTCCGGCACACTGGGATGCATCTACTACCCGCAGGGGATAGGGGGCATTGTAGCTTTCGACCACAGCGCGAGTGCCGTCGGTACTGCCGTTATCGCAAATGAGCACCTCAAAACTGGGGTTACTGGTTTGGGCTGCGAGGGCATCAAGCTGCTGCGTAATATAGTTGGCGCCGTTATACACCGGAATAATGACGGATGCCGCTACGGGCTCGGGGCGAGTCACGACCGGTCTCCTTTCACCTGCTCGGCTACTGGGTACGAGTTCCCTTCGGCATCAAGGTCACGGATGCGCCGCGCCGGAACGCCCGCATACACACCATGAGGCGCACAATCGTGCACCACCACGGCACCGGCGGCAATCACGCATCCTTCGCCGATCGTAACCCCGGCGGTAATGACAGCGTTTTGCCCCACCCACGTGCCGTTTTTGATGTGTACGGGACGAGTAATATTTGCTCCCGCGCGCTGAGCGGCGGAACCAATTTCATGGGTGTCGGCAAAAATGGTGACGCGCGGACCCAGAAAAACATTATTTCCCAGAGTTGTATGCGCGCCCACCAAAGTTTCTTTATTGACAAAACAATTCGTGCCCATTACGACCTTAGGCATAATAGTGGAACTAGGATCGCAATATGTTCCGGCACCAAAAACAATGCCATTTTTGGTGAGTTCACGTCGTTTTTGCGCATTCGTGCGTTCTCGCCGCATAAGATGCAGGCGGTATTTCAAATCTTTGAGTTTCTGAATCATGAGAATTCGTGTGAGTGAGTGTGACCTATGCGGCTCTACCACCGTGGCAAGCCTGTCTGAAGATATTGTAGCCTACCTGCAGGCTGCGGTCAGCGGAGTTTTTTGGTAGGGAGTAATGCGAGAGTGTTTTCTTTATACGGGATCAGTTTATGCGCATCCATATGAAGAAAACACTCCTGGAATTTATGATGCACTGAGTATTGCCTCCGTGTCTCTCAATAGTCTGTGATATAAAACCCACTCCGTCATGGTGATTACCAAGTATCCCGGACGATACCTAAAAACGTATATACTAAGTGGTATATCGCGCGGTGTGATGACGCACATTTTGCATAGTTCAGGTCAAAATTACGCGCGACCTATTCCCGCTCGAACTCGCACGAAATGAATACCCCATGCCCCACGACGTAGATATTGTAGATATTATCGTAGGCGTTCCCGAAGGCGCCGGGTGGGCGCCCATCCATGAGATGGCGCGCCTGATGGCATCGTACTTGGACGCGCGCATCGTCACCCCTGACCCGAGCGCATCGCTCAAACCCGCTACCAAAATTCTGGGGCGCCTGCCGCGTATTCCCGGCGGAAGACGTACCGCCCTTGTTATCGCCAGTGACCCCGGACAGCTTTACGCTATCGCGCAGCCGCGCCTCGCCGCACGACGCTATGCTGGGGTTTACGGGTGGGTTATCGATAGTTTCTGGGATGACCGCATTCCCACCATCGCCACCAACGGAACCTATAACACCGTTTTTGTCGCGGACCGCGACGACGTGCACGATTGGCGCAGCGCCGGGGTTAAAAACGTGCGGGTGCTTCCCTGGGGTGCAGACGTGTGGAGTAAATTCGATGAGCATCTGGAGCATCCGAAAACCACCGATGTACTTCGCGTGGGGCGCCAACCCTCCGCCTATGACGACGATGAACACACTGCAGAACTTGCCCAGCAAGTGGGAATAACCTTCGCGGGGCGCCCGCCGTTCGGCGTAACCGATCAAGAATCCATCGAGTCTTTGCAGAGAGCACTCGCGGACGCCAAATTTGTACTGGCTTTTAGTACTTTGGTGAGCCCCGCATCGTACACGCACCCAAACAAGGAGTACATTACCGGGCGTTGGACGGACGCGCTCGCCCACGGGGTGACCGTGGTGGGGCAGGTGCCTAAAACCGAAAGTACGCGCGAGATATTGTGGGATGGAGCGACCGTCGATATTGACCCGCAGGATGCTCGCGCCGGGCTGAATGCGGTGGCGCAGCTTGTGAGCGAATGGACACCTGAGCAGAGCCGAAACCAGGTGCGTATGGCGCTGCAAAGACTGGATTGGCGGCACCGTTTCGCCGAGCTATTTCAGGCTGCGGGTTTGCGCAGCCCCCGGCTGGATGCGGACCTAAAGGCTATGGCGGCGGCACTTGCGGACGCTTCCCCGAGTTTATAAAAAGATCCTTGATGCGAATGCAACGTTGAGAAACCCGTTTTATTCGCTATCAAGACTCTTTTAGTAGGGGAGCGGGCTATCCGAGGAGTTCCGAGAGCTCCAGCCAGCGCATCTCTAGCTCGTCGATCTCATCCTGAAGCGCCTGCTGTTTTTGCCCCAGATCGGCAAGCCCGGCGTAATCGGCGGGGTCGTGTATGCTCATCTGCTCGGAGAGCTTGCTCTGTTCCTCGCCCAATTTTCCGAGGCGACGCTCAATCGCGGCGGATTCCTTCTGTGCCGCGCGTGCCTGTGCCCCCGATACTTTCGGCGTGCTCTTAGGGCCAGAGTCCGTTGGTTCAGCTTGGCCACCAGAAACCGAAGAATCGTTCTTTTTCGTTGGGGCGGATGCACCGCCCGTAACACCAGCGGCAGAACCGCCCCGACCCGCTGCGGAAAGTGCCAAATATTCGTCCACCCCACCGGGCAGATGCCGGAAGGAACCGTCAATCACCGCATACTGCTGATCGGTCACACGCTCCATGAGGTAACGGTCGTGAGAAACCACCAGCAGGGTGCCGGGCCAGGTATCGAGCAGATCCTCCATTGCCGCCAGCATATCGGTATCCAGGTCGTTTGAAGGCTCGTCCAGAATCAGCACATTCGGCTCGTCCAAGAGAATGAGCATGAGCTGCAGTCGTCGCTTCTGCCCACCCGAAAGATCTTTCACCGGGGTAGAAAGCTGTGCGCTCGTAAAACCTAGCCGTTCCAACATCTGCGAGGGCGACATCTCTTTACCGTCGGCAATATAGCTGCGCTTCTTGCGGCCGATCACATCAGACACGCGGTCGTTCTCAACCTCTTTCAGCTCATCCAGCTGCTGGGTGAGGGTGGCAACCTTGACGGTCTTACCGCGTTTCACACGCCCCTCAGTTGGTTCCAAAGAGCCGGTGACCAAGGCAAGCAGGGTTGATTTTCCGGCACCATTCACGCCTAAAATACCGGTGCGCTCACCCGGTGCAATCCGCCAAGTTACGCGACGCAGCACCTCACGTTTGCCGTCGGGCAGCGAAGAATCCTCAAAGGTGACCGAGACGTTCTCAAGATCCACCACATCCTTACCCAAACGGGAAACCGCCATTTGCTTGAGTTCCACGGTATTACGTACCGGCGGCACATCGGCAATCAGCGCATTCGCCGCATCAATACGGAACTTCGGCTTTGAGGTGCGCGCCGGGGCACCACGACGCAGCCATGCCAACTCTTTGCGCATCAGGTTCTGGCGCTTTGCCTCCGCGGCGGCCGCCTGCCGATCGCGCTCCACACGCTGCAGAACGTAAGCCGCATACCCGCCCTCAAATGGTTCCACGATATTATCGTGAACTTCCCAGGTGTCGGTACTGACTTCATCAAGAAACCAGCGGTCGTGAGTGACCACTAGTAAGCCGCCCGCGTTCTTGCTCCAGCGGTTTTTCAGATGATGCGCAAGCCATGTAATTGCTTGCACATCCAGGTGGTTAGTGGGCTCATC
The DNA here is from genome assembly GCF_001814205.1 of Rothia sp. HMSC036D11. NCBI lineage: Bacteria > Bacillati > Actinomycetota > Actinomycetes > Micrococcales > Micrococcaceae > Rothia > Rothia sp. HMSC036D11. Next base: position 47,532 of record NZ_KV815272.1, on the reverse strand, counting down.
CAGCATGAGCACATCCCATTCCTGTATCAGCAGAGCAGCCAGCGCCACGCGGCGACGCTGCCCACCCGAGAGTGAAGAAACCGGCGCATCCCAGGGCAGATCAGACACTAAACCGGCAATAACATCACGAATACGCGGCTGCGAGGCCCACTCATACTCTGGAGTATCACCCACCAGAGCATAACCGACCGTATGAGAATCGTTGAGAACATCGGACTGATCAAGGTACCCGATGCGCGTGCCACCACGCGCCGTCACGCGCCCGGAGTCCGGCTCAAGGCGCCCCGCCAGAATCTTCATGAGTGTGGATTTACCGTCGCCGTTGCGACCCACAATGCCGATGCGGTCGCCCTCATTAATGCCGACGGTCACCCCCTCGAAAATAGTGCGGGTAGGGAACTGAAGGTGCAGCGCTTCGCCGCCAAGTAAATGTGCCACATATCCAGGGTAACGCCTGACTCCCACACGCCTGGAAGTCTTCGTATAAATCCGGCGAAAACCGTGCAGGCAGTTGGACGTAAGATTGTTTGGGGAAGTGCAGGCAGCCGACCGTCAATAATTCCTATAGCTTTTTGAAGGCAAATATCCGATGAAAAATGAGACAGGAGTACTAGGGCAATCAACGTAATATGTATTACATTTTTTTACCGAGGGCTCTGTTAGGCTAGTGCCGTACGACACTCTGTAAGGCTTTTTGCAGGTTGTTCGTTACGCACCACATTCCACAAGCTAACTCCCTCGGCACCCTCAAACATTTTTAAATTTAAAAACACACATGGCACAAAAACTCTCCCGCGTAACCCGCGATATTTGGGCGCTCTCACTCGCCACGTTCATTAACCGCGCAACCGGTTTCCTCGGACTTTTCGCCGCCGTCTTCTTCAACGAAATCAAACTCGACGCCCAAGCCGTCGTTCTCGCCCTGCTCATCGTGGGTATTGCGGGTGTGAGCGGGTCGCTTGTTGGCGGGCATCTTGCCGATAGAATCGGTAAGCTCCCCGTCCTGTTGGGAAGCACCCTCATCAATATCGTTATTTTTACTGCTCTCGCTCTCGCAGATTACACGCTCGGGTGGTGGACGGTCACTCTTGCTGCGCTTAACGTCTTTGTCTCTCAATCCTTCGTGGGACCGGCATCCGCGCTGGTCGCCGCCTCTGCTGCTGGGCGTGAGCGAGTTAGCAGGTTCGCGTTCTACCGCATCTTTATCAATGTGGGAAGTATTGTCGCCCCGGCACTCGTGGGTATTATCGGGCGCGAACATTTTAATCTGCTGTTCTGGTTTTCGGTCGCGGGTTCGGCTCTTGTTCCCTTCATCCTGTACTGGGGGATACGCGGTGCAACCACTGGTGGAGGCAACACTTCGGGCACCTCAGAACTATCCGAACCCCGCGAAAGTTCGCCCGCCGCAGATAATCCCCGGAACAAGCCTAGCGCCTATCTCTCAAGTATGTGGGATACGCTCGCTCTGCCCTTCGTCTATATAGCTATGGCGTTCACGATGGTGGTGTATGCGCAGCATCAAAGCGCAGTTCCGCTACGGCTTGATAGCGAGCCAAACGGAGTACAGCTTTACTCGTTCTTACTGATCATCAACCCCGTAATCGTGATCTTTTTCGAGTACCCGCTCAGCCATCTCACTAAACGGCTACCTTCATACCTCGCCCTGTGCTTTGGGATATTCGTTATGGGGTTCGGGGTTGCACTCGCCGGTATCTGTGCACAGCTGCCCGCCGTCGTCATTGTCGGATGGGTGTTGTTTTCCGTAGGGGAGTGCCTCTTTGCACCCATGTCGCACACCTATGTGGCAGAACTATCTTCTGAAGCCGCGCAGTCTCGTTCCCAAAGCTACCTGGCGACCGTGCAGTCTATTGGTTATGCGCTGGGCCCGGGCATCGGAAGCTGGATGCTCCTCGTGCTCGCCGCCGGAGCCTGGGGCGGCTTTATGATCTTGACTCTGGCTGCTGTTGGGCTGGTTCTCTGCGCTCGTCTGGGTGAACCGCGTGAATCTGGTGCAAATCATGCCAATGAGAGAGATAAATCCCAGGGTATCTGAGGCGCCACAGGCACCGTGGTAATGCAAAAATTAGGGCTTCCCAAGGGCACAGAGCGGCGTGTGTGAGAACGCTGCTATTTTTGCTACACTATGGAGTATCCGTTTCTTTGTCCGTCAACCCGACGGGTGTTCATGCGGATAATCCGCCATGGTGTAATGGCAGCACAGCGGCCTTTGAAGCCGTTTGTCTAGGTTCGAATCCTGGTGGCGGAGCGAATAGTTCGGGGGTAGACTTCCGGCTATATCCCACACCTAACAAGGAGACATCTAGGTGAACGCAGAAAATCGGAAGGCACCTTCGGCTGTTATTGTTTTGGCTGCGGGAGCTGGCACTCGTATGAAATCTGCTACCCCCAAAGTTATGCACGCGATAGGTGGTCGTTCCATGGTGGAACACGCCGTAGCTGCCGCCCGAGACCTAGACCCCCAGCGTCTAGCCGTTGTAGTGCGACACCAGCGTGATAAGGTAGCCCAGCATATTCTTGACTTTGATGCTCAGGTCACCATCGTCGATCAGGACGACATTCCCGGCACCGGTCGCGCTGTCGAAGTAGGTCTTAACGCACTCGATACCTCCAACCTTGTTGATGGTACCGTGTTGGTCACCTACGGCGACGTACCCCTGCTTCGCGCCGAAACCCTGCGCGAACTGATGGACTTTCACGAAGAGGGACGCAACGCCGTTACCGTGCTCACCACTAATATCGAAGAGCCCGGTGCCTACGGGCGCATCGTGCGCGATCAAGCAGGCGAAGTTACCGCCATTGTGGAGGCCAAAGACGCAACCCCCCAAGAGCTGGCGATTACCGAAATCAACTCGGGTATCTACGCTTTCGACGCCAAGGTTCTGCGCGAAGCCCTATTAGAGGTCACGACCGACAACGCACAGGGCGAAAAATACATTACCGATGTACTCGCTATAGCCCGCGATAAAGGGCACCGCACCGCCGCCCTCGCTATTGAGGATCGCTGGGAGGTTGAAGGCGCGAACGACCGCGTGCAGCTCGCGCAGCTTGGGCGTAAACTCAACGAACGCATCCTGGAAAAACATATGCGTAATGGTGTAACTATTGTGGATCCGCACAATACCTGGATCGACGTAACCGTTACCCTTGAAAACGATACAACTCTGCTGCCCGGCGTGCAGCTGCACGGGACAACATCGGTCGCCACCGGTGCAACTATTGGCCCGGACACAACCCTGACCGATATGACGATCGAAACCGGCGCAACCGTTATCCGCAGCCACGGTTTCGGTGCAACCATCGCCGAAAACGCCACCGTAGGCCCCTTCTCATACCTGCGCCCCGGTACCGTTTTGGGCGCGAATTCAAAACTCGGGGCCTTCTGCGAAGCCAAGAACTCACAGATCGGACAGGACGCCAAGGTACCCCACCTCACCTACGTAGGGGATGCCGAAATCGGCGAAGGCGCCAATATTGGTGCGGGATCCATTTTTGCCAACTATAACGGGGTTACTAAGAACCGAACCGTTATCGGCGCGCATACCCGCATGGGCTCGGGCGGCATCTACGTGGCACCTGTCACCGTTGGAGACGGCGCATATTCCGGTGCGGGAGCCCTGATCCGCAAGGATGTTCCGGCGGGCGCGCTCGCTATTTCTGAGACTTCCCAGCGCAATATTGATGACTGGGTTCTAAAAAATCGTGAAGGAACCGAGTCTGCACAGGCTGCTAAGGCCGCGCAGGAGTAGTTTTCACACACCGAGTTCACAAGGAAAGCGAACACAATCATGTCTAGCGAGATTACCAATCCTGGGATGCGTAAAATGGCAGTGGTGTCCGGGCGGGCGCATCCGGAACTAGCCGAAGAAATCGCTGCTGAACTGGGGCATGACCTGCTGCCGACCTCTGCGTATACCTTCGCCAACGGTGAGACCTATGTGCGCTTCGAGGAATCTGTGCGCGGCGCCGATGCTTTCGTGATTCAGTCGCACCCGGCGCCCATCAACGAATGGCTGATGGAACAGATCATTATGATTGATGCGCTCAAACGTGCCTCCGCCCGCTCGATTACCGTAGTTTCGCCTTTCTACCCTTATGCCCGCCAGGATAAGAAGCATAAGGGACGTGAGCCTATTTCGGCTCGTCTGATTGCCGATCTGTACAAGACCGCTGGCGCGGACCGCCTGATGTGCGTCGATCTGCATACTTCGCAGATTCAGGGTTTCTTTGATGGTCCGCTCGACCACCTCTTCGCTATTCCAGTTCTAGCGAATTATATTCGCGGGCGCGTTGAGAACCCCGAGAACGTGACCGTCGTTTCCCCGGATACCGGTCGTGTACGCGTGGCTGAGCATTGGGCTGCCCTGCTCGGTGGTGCCCCTTTGGCCTTCGTGCATAAGACACGCGATATTAACGTGCCGAATCATGCTGTCTCGAAAACCGTTGTGGGCGACGTTGAAGGGCGCTCCTGCGTACTGATCGACGATATGATCGATACCGGTGGAACCATTGCTGGCGCGGTTAAGGTTCTGAAGGATAAGGGCGCGAAAGAAGTCATTATCGCGGCAACCCACCCCGTATTTTCTGGTGCAGCCGTCGATATTCTTTCCGGATGCGGTGCCTCCGAAGTGGTTGTCACTAACACTCTGCCCGTGCCTGCCGAGAAGTCTTTCGATAATCTGACGGTTCTGTCGATTGCTCCGCTGATTGCACGTGCTATCCGTGAGGTTTTCGACGAAGGGTCCGTGACCAACATCTTCAACGATCACGCCTAAATCGTATATATCGCATTCACCCCGTGGCCGAGCTTCGACAGTTCCGGCGCGGGGTGATGTTATTGGACCGAGAAAAATATCCCCGTCTGAAAACGCTAGCGCTCTCAGACAGGGATATTAACTACTAGAGGCTATGCCCCTCATAATCTGCTTGTTTTAGTTCTGCACCTGTGCCTGCGAGAGCCACGGCAGAATCTCGAAGAGCGAGTTTTCAATCTCGTCGACCGCGATGCGTGCCGCCTCTTTACCCTGACGGTACGGATCACCAATGTTATCGCTTGTGCGGGGCGCCTGATTATGGCTGTACAGGTATGAGATCGGTTCTGCCTCGGAACCGATTTCTTGCTTCAGGTTAGCTACCTGCTTGATGAGATGAACCTTGTGGTGGTACTGCGGCCATTCGCGGATAATCCAATCGGCATGCTCCGCCTCCGCCACCAGGATCAGGGTAGCGCGTTCCACCATGTCTTCGGTGAGCTGCTTGGCGCGGTACCCGGAAATATCGTAGCCGCGCTCGTCAAGCTGTTTACCCACGTGACGGTATACGCGCGAGCCCGAAAGTGCCGAAGTTCCGGCGCTGGTGAAAATCCAGTCGTCGGTCAGACCGTATTCTTCGGAGAGCTGGCTTGCAATAATCTCTGCCGCCGCACTGCGCGCTACGTTCCCTGTGCACACGAAGACCGCTTCCATAGGCCCTTGGAGCCTGGGAGCGAGCCTGCGCCTGCGCACCACGCCCGAGCGAACTTCGCCCGGCGCGAGCTTAAACGGAGAGGCATGGGATGCTGCGCGTTTTACGGGACGGACGGAAGCTGTCGGATGCACAGATGCCTGGGCAGGAGCCGAACGGAAACCCGTCGGCTGAGCTGCTGGCTGGGTACTCTGCGTATCCGTATCCTGCGCATCCTGGGCGGAAGTGGAGAGCGTGTTGTTTGCGCCATCACGCACTTTCAAGGTCTGGTGAGCGGGCCGCGAGGGCTCTGTGCGGGTGTTCTCGTTAGACGTGGGACGAGCAGCACTATCACGCTGAGCAAGTTTTCGCGCCAGCTGAGCCTGATTCTGCTCGCGCTGCTCTCGTTCAGACTGAGTCTGCTCGTTCTGCTGTCCGGCATTGGATTCTTCAGCGCGCGTGCGCTGAGCCTGTTCCTCTCGGCGACGGCGAGCCTCTAGACGTTGACGGTGAACTTCCGCGCGTTCACGTTCGCGCCGGGCCGCTTCATCTTCCTGGCGCTGCGTTTCCTCTGTCTGAGACTGCTGATTTTCTCCACTGTGAAGATTCAGTTCTTCCTGCGCGCGGCGAATGGCGATTGCCTCTTTACGGGTCTGCGGCTTATACCCAGGCTGCAGAAGCTTCTCCATATCGAAGCCCGCGAACTCGGGCTTGTTCGCAAGTTTCTCGCTGATAGAGGGTTCGCTCTGCTTTTGCCTCGTTGGAATATCCTCCGGGGTCTGCTTGGATGTTGCCGGAAGGCTATTCCACGGATTAGCGGCAGCAGACTTTTTCTGGGGTGTGGGAATGCTGTTCCACGGGTTATGGGTTGCTGCTGTAGATGCCGTTGCCGTGCTCTGTTGTTGAGTCTGTTGCTGGGGAGTTTCAGGCTTTTTATGAGTCTGAGCATCTTGGCGTGCGCGAGCCTGTGCCGCGGCAACAATTTTGGCGGGGGAGTAGCCAGGGTCGGACTGCGCAAGATGCGACTGAACCGGCTTAGACTGCACAGAGGAACGCGAAGCTACTTCAGCGGGCCTTGGCTGTTGGTGGGTCCTTTGCTGCGGTTGATGTGCCTGGGCGCGCTGCTGGGTGGGCTGGCTCTGGTTCTGCTGCGCCGATGAAGGACTCTGCTGGCGCTGCGCCATTTGCTCATTTGCTTGACGCGCAAGGTTGGTGCGCACCGTATTCTTCAAGGCAGCATTCCGAGCTGCAGGGTTCTTGGCAATCGAATTCTTGGGGCGTACCTTTTTTGCGCCGGTTGTTTTTGCGGATGCGGTGCGCGCCTGAGCTGACCTCTGCGGCGCTGTGCCAGACTTGGGGCGCTTGTTCTGCGCCGCAGCTGCGCCGGGTGCTTGTGAACGGGACGAGGTGGAACGCTGGGTTATGGGTATCCGCGCGGTCTTCGGGCGCGGAGAATTTGTACGCGCAGCAGTATTTTCCACGCGAGGAGTCTGCTGCTGAGATTTATGCTGTTTTGCGTAACGCTGTGCCGCAGCCTGCACATCGTTGGTATCCATGAGAACCGTTTGATCCAGCTCTGCGCTGTTCGTCGTCGGCTTGGTAATCTGCTGCTCTGGCTTCTTTTTACGCTTTGAAATCTTGCCGTGGAATTCGCCGATGTTAATCGACCTGGTTTTCCGAACCATCGGGCTTGACTGCGTCTGCGGTGCCGCCTGAGAATTTTTACGGTTGCCGCCCACGGAACGCTGTGCCCCCGTAGCGGAAGAAAGTATGCTTGCGGCACGGCGGCGAGCATCGGCTGCCTGCTGCGCCCGCCTCTCTGCGGCCTGTTTTTCAGCGGCAGCACGTTCTGCAGCACGCCGTTCTTCTGCTTCGGCGACCGCAATATCGCGTGCCGCGCGTATGTTAATGCTAGACGTTACCGGCCCAGTGTGATGCAAACCCTGGGAGCGGGATTCGTCCTCTCGCGCTTTCCTCTTTTGAGCAGCGAGCGAGCGTACTTCTTGTGGAAGATCCTGTGACCTACGGGAGGTGCTGCGTGCGGAACGTTGGGGCAGGTCGTGTCGCGCGCTCAAACGTGCGACCCCGTCCTGAAGGGAAGACCTTGAGGAGCCTCCTGCTCGGCGGCGTCCGGAAGCGGTATCGGCGGAGGGGGACTCACGGTTATCCTGCCCGGCAGGTACACCAGAGTCAGACAGATATTTGTCCCTGAGGGACTGAATATTAAAAATTCCCATGGATACCTTTCAGAGTCTCGGACGCTCCAGAAGCGCATTGCATTGCCTCCAGGGCAGGGCTACTCACCTATTATTTTACCTGTAGAACACAATTTGTCAGTCTTTGGAGGGTTCCTAGCGTGTATCTCGATGTTGTGTTAGGCACGAGCAGAGTACACGACGGTAGTGTTTACGCGAATAAATTTTCGCGAAAAAACTATGTATCATAATACGTCTTATACGCCGCAAAGATTAAGTAGAAATATGCATAGTCTGAAAATAATTCTGATCTGCATGCTAAAATCTACATACGTATTTTACGTGTATTTTTTATCGGCACCAGCCGTTTTACGAAAGCACAATTCATGAAATTCCTCACCGCACTGCGGACTGAACTGGGGCAGCTAAGCTATTCACTCAAAGCTCGTAAAACCCCTCAACAATGGCGAGATCAATACGTCGCAATTCGTGGTATCCGCATTTTTAACACGCCATCTGTACACTATCGAGGTCCCCGTACAGAAGTATGGGGTATTGCGATGGTTAAAGATGAAATAGATATTTTGCCTTATATACAGCGCGCGCAATCGCATCATCAGGTTGGTGAGCCGGTACCGGGGAATTGGATACGCCGCTCTCTCGTGTATTTCGGTGAGGTGAGTTTTGCCTTCTATCTGGTCCATGAAATTGTTATTTTCCGATTCATCAAGACCTCTTTAGGGCGCGATATGGTTCGCATGGATGCACGGGGAATCTTGATGATGCTCATAATCTTGGTGATTTCTATACTTGCAGCGATTATTGCACATCATGCGATCGAACGTCCCGCTCGTATTATGATTCTCAAGGCATCCACGCGCACTCTGTGAGGTTTTTATGAAAAATATTTATCGTAAACTCAGAATCTTCTTTCCCGGACGAAAATTTTATATTTTAATCCTCAATATCCTGGGGCTTTTCGTGGTGTCTCTTTTCGAGATGTTGGGCGTGGCGGCTATTCTACCTATCGTTAACCTGGCGATGGGCGCCCCTATTACCGGGTATTTACGAACTGTCGCGGAACTTTTCGGCAACTCCGACCGCACGCAGCTTATCGTGATTTTTGGCGTCGCGCTGGTGCTCGCCTTTGTCATAAAGGGTGTACTGTCGTTGGTTATTAAGCGCTGGAGTCTGGGGTTTATTGCTACCCAGCAGAGCATTACCTCGGTGAATCTGCTCAACTGCTATATGCGTGAGCCTTATCTGGTTCACCGTAAGCGCGGTGCAGCGGCGGTGCTTAACTCGGTTAATGACATTGTGGGGCAGGCGTACAGCGCTTTCGTAAATGGTGTAATGAGCTTTATCGGGGATTTACTCTCCATCGTGGTGCTCATGGTGATGCTGCTGGTTCTTATGCCGCTTCCCGCGCTTTTCGCTTTTGCCTACTTCGGCGTGGCTGCCTTTGCGCTTCAATACGTTTTGCGAAGGAAAAATAAGGAGCAGGGCGAGATTATCCTGGAAGCTACGCGCGGCTCGATGAATGCAGCGCTTGATGCTGTGGTTGGGTTCCGCGAGATTCGTATGCACGGTGTGACCGAACGGTACCTGCACCGGTACCAGAGCAAGCGCATGGACTCGGTGAATGCGAATATGCGGAACGTTTTCCTTCAAGAACTTCCAAAGTATACCCTTGAAATTATTTTTATTCTCGGAATCGCCGCACTTCTAGCGATCATGAGCATGACTCAGGGTGTCGATAGCGCACCCTATCTGCTCCTTTTCGCCGGTGCCTGCATCCGTATTCTGCCGAACTACACGCGCATTGTGGCGTCCCTAGGTAATATTCGTTCCGGTGAGAAACCCAGCGATGAGCTTGTCCGCGAAATTGGGATGCTTGATGAACAGGGGAAGAAGCTCGACCTTCCGCCTGCTCCCGACTCTGATATTCAGGCAGAGTACGTAAACCGTGAGATTGAGCCCATCACTATTACGGTGGAGAACCTTTCCTTTACCTACCCCGACGGTGATCAGCCGGTGCTGAAGAACATTAACCTGCAGATTCCTATGGGTACATCGATCGCCTTCGTGGGCGGCTCTGGGTCGGGAAAGACCACCCTGGTTGATTTAATTTTGGGGCTTTTCAGCACCGAGCAGGGGCGTGTGTTGTGCAATGGAGTGCCGATCGAGCAGGATCTGCCCGCGTGGTTTCAGCGCATCGGGTATGTGCCTCAAGACGTCTTCATCGCCGATTCTACGGTGCTGGAGGCGGTTGCTTTCGGGCTTGAACCGCATGAGATTGATGAGGCGCGGGTGCGTGAATGCTTGGCTGTCGCTGAGCTTACCGAGGTTGTGGACTCCCTGGAGAACGGGCTGATGACGATGATCGGGCACAATGCTGTTCGGCTTTCGGGCGGTCAGCGCCAGCGTCTAGGCATTGCCCGTGCACTCTACCGCAACCCCAGCGTGCTCATTATGGACGAGGCTACCAGCGCCCTGGATAACGAGACCGAGCATAAGATTACCCAGGCGATCGAGCGTATCTCGCGGGATATTACAGTGATTATCGTGGCGCATCGCCTCTCGACGGTGCGCAATGTGGATCAGCTGATTTACCTTTCGCAGGGCGAAATCGCCGCGCAGGGAACCTTCACGCAGGTGCAGCAGCAGAACGAAGAGTTCGCCAATCTGGTGCGTTTAGGGCAGCTTCCCGAGTAGTCGGGCGAATCGACCTGAAAACAGTAGGACTGTGCCCGCCTCCCAATCTTGGGGAAGGCGGGCACAGGTCTATTGCTAGTTTTAGGCAGTCTTCGGCCGGGCTTCAAGGAAGGGTTTAAGGCTGTGCGCATCCTGCGGTATATCGCTGCCTAGGGGGTAGAGGCTTCCGCGCGGCTGCCACGCAAGATTTACGGGAATGGGCCTGCCCGCGATAAGATCCAACCAAATATCGGCAAGTTGTTTCTCGCTCAGCTCGCCATTTTTACGCCAGTGATACCCCAAATCTTCCGGCAAATCGGTGAGCTCAAGCGCCTTTGCCCCCTGCATGAGCTTGCGCTGCAGCTGCTGCCGTGAACGCCAAGGCAGATGTAAGATAACCACCCGATCGGTGCCCTGTGCCCCAGGCCGAAGCACCCGATGATTACCCATAGTGACGACCGATGACCGCCAGGATTTAAAGCACACCTTAGGGTCAAAATGCGCGGTTGTATCGAGCACCAGGTCTCCCGAGGCCGTAGGAAACAGGTTGTAGAGCTGCGAGATTTCCACGGTATTTTTGCTGGTGGACAGAACCTCGGCAAGCGTACCTTCAACGCCGAACCAGAACTCGTCCGCATCGAAAGGCACTACCCAGGTGGCACCGGCTCGCTGGGCCCGATGGGCCAGATAGGTCATTTTCTCGGACTGATAATAGGCGGGCTCACGATCACGCCCAACACTCAGCGGAAGCTCGCGGCTAAGCCGTTGAAGAAGCTCAAAAGTACCGTCATCTGAACCGTTATCGACCACCAGGATGCGTGCCACCCCCTGGGCATGCAGGTGCCGTAGGGAACGTTCGAGCACATCCGCCTCATTCTTGACCATCGCGACCGCCCACACGCCCTTGGTCGTGGGCAGGGGAGGGATCTCGAAGGTCTTTTCTAGCGCCCGGTAGCGGTTTTTGAAATCTCCTGTGTTCAGCAGGGCACGTGCCTCACGCCGGGTAAGCAGATCGCGCTGCGCCAGAAAAAGCCGATGTTTTCCAGTGCGAAGGCCGCGAACCGCCGGGTCTATAAAACGGGGTTTAAAGCGCGAGTTTTCAAGGCGTCCAGAGAAAAAACTATGGGAGTTAGATACGATTCGCTGCGAAAATTTAAACGGCGCGAGAAATTTGATGTTCATGGGTTATCTTCCGTGCTTGAGTATGAGTGAGTTGTGAAAGAGTGAATTATAGAGGTTTACGCGGTATCGCCTTCTTCAGGCAGAAGCCAGGTACCCCCATGCGGCGGCTTAACCGCATGCCAACGGGAGAAATGCGGATGCGGACGCACAGTTCCGGGCACCACGATAGGCTGGCGGGTTTTCGCATCGTACTCGTGGGCATTCGGTACGTACACCTCAACGGGGTGATCCGCCTGCGCCATATAAGCACCCCAGTACCCGAACGTAGTGTTCGTAAGAATAAGCCAGCGCGCCTTCGCAAGAACCGCTAAATCCGCGAACATACCCTCGCCAGTCTTATCGTAGATTACCGGGGCAATATCTTCGAGGAAACTCAGGTTTTCACGGCACCACTGCGGATCATCACTTGTGACCACAAAATTACTGGGACTCATACGTTTAAGCACCTGATCCAGGGCCTCACGTACATAGGCCACAGTATTAATACCGTAACGCTGCCGAATTGCGGGAACAGAATAATAATCACCGCGCCGAATACTGAGCACCACCGTATTACTTCCTACAATATTGCCTACTGTAAGAATGCGCTGCCTAAAATTCTCAGAAGAAAGTAATCGTTCACGGGCAAAAATTTCAAGAGAACCGGGCGCAAAACTATCTTCTACATTGGTATCAAGACCAGAATAACGCCGGTGCAAAAACTTAAAATCTTTCGGATCCATCATGAGTTCCTGCAAAGCAGGAAATTCTGTAAGCCAAGGTTCTAAACCGGCAGTATCGAGCATATATGAAAAATCCCCGGCATCGGCGCGACGGTCAGCATCAACGGCCGCCAACAGATAAAGCCAATTACCGCCGCGAGAAAAAGGAGGCGCAATATACACTTTCTCGCGAGAGTGGCGAACTGTATCCAAAACCCGTGCAATACCGGGGCGTAGAAACCCCATCACGCGAAAATAAGCTTCAACATGCGGCGGGCGCATACCCTCAAGTTCTGTTAACCGGGTTTTATCTTCAGACTCAGAACGACGATTCACACATAACTCCCTGGGATTTACACACGCAATACCTTTATTATGAGGCAAAATACGCTGTATAGTCACCTGATATGTCGATACTATATTAGAATTATAAAGTAACACTCACTCACGAGGATATGACGGCAATAACTATGCACAGTATGCCGAGAGTTTCCTCACGAATAAACACATACGTTTACAGACAATGTTTGATGACCGGAACATAGATGTAAACCGCAACAGAAAGCATTTTTGTGACTTCGTCAGCAGAAACTATCTCCGCCATTATTCCCTTTTATGGCGAACCTGCTCCCGTACTGAATTTAATTGCCAGCCTGCGCGCGCAGCGGGGAATAACCCCCGAAAATCTTGAGATTATCGTTTCTGACGACCGCTCACCCATACCCTTCCCCGACACCGAAGGCGTGAGCATCGTGCGCCGCGAGCGCAACGGTGGATTTGGCAGCGCCGTAAACTCCGGGGCTGCACGCGCACGTGGAGACTGGCTGATAATCCTCAACAGCGACCTTGAACTCGGCGAAAACTTCATCAGCTCAATGCTCACGGCGCTCGCCGTCTATCCGCAGGTGCTCGCCAGCCCCCAAGTAATCGGCCACGACGGAAACCACCAGTGGGTAGCCCGCAAATTCCCCACCGTGGGGCATATCGCATGGGAATGGTTCACACCCCTGGCACGCTTCAAACCCACGCGCCTGTGGCATCGCGGGGCAGGGCACGATATAAGTGCCTGCACTGCCTTGAGGCCCCACGGAACAGACTGGGTTATGGGCGCCTGCATGATGGTGTCCCGCACGGTATACGAACGGGTACAAGGCATGGACGAACGCTTCTACATGAACAGTGAAGAAGTAGACTTTCAGCGTCGTCTTGCCGAGATTGGGGTGCCGCGCATCCTGGTGCCCGAGGTAACGGTCACCCACGAAGGAGGCGCATCCAGCCCCTCAGCCCGGCGCCGCCAATGGCTTACCACCGCACGGTTTATCTACGCCGAAAAATGGGGGTTCGAGAAGAACCTGCGCCGCGCCCTAACCCTCACTAGCTACGCCAACTACGGCTTCAACCTGGTGCGGTCCCTGCGAAATCACCGAGTGAACCCGCGCGAGATTCTGAACCACGAACTAGAGCTGATCCGGCGGGGAACGCGGCACGAAAACTAGTCGGGTAACCGCGCCGAGGCGGCTTTCCCGCACGAAGGATCACAGGACAGAGAAGGACCACAAAGGATACACACGAGATGAGAGCCCCCACGATTCTGCTGGTTTCGCCAGCGTTCCACGGGTATTGGAAGGCTATTGAGGCTTCACTAAACGTTGCCGGGTACGAGGTTCGCACCCATATTTACGATGCTCCCGGCACAGTTGTCGACCGTATCCGCAATAAACTCGCGCATGAACTGCCCGAAAAATATCGGCCCGCATCCGCCGCGGTCCAGGCGACCGCTCGTGCTATCGCCGCGTTTGATGAGTATCGCCCCGATATTGTGCTCGTCATCAAAGGGGACCTGCTGGGGGATACCTGGTGGCAAAAACTTGAAGAATCCGGGGTGCGCTACGGAACCTGGCTCTACGACGAGCTGCGTCGCATGTCATACACCCTGGAAGATTTACCGCGCCTTGGAGCGCTCGCAAGCTATAGCCCGCAGGATGCCGAATACCTGCGCTCCCTAGGGTACGCCGTCTTGGATATGCCCAACGCCTACGATTCGCACTGCACGATCGCGCCGGTTACCGAAGACGCCATCAGTTTCGTTGGGGCGAATTACCCCAACCGTGAGCATACGCTGCGTGCCCTACACGAGGCGGGGATACCCGTGCGCGCCTACGGGCGAGACTGGTCGCGCCACCCCTGGGATATAGCCCGAACCCGCAGATTCAAGGGCACTGGAATTCCCGCACACCGCGATATCGACCGATCCGCCGCCTACGGGGTCATGGCATCATCACCGGCGACCCTGAATATCCACCACAACCAAGACGGCTTCACGATGCGCACCTTTGAAGCCCCCGGAGTGGGAGCACTTCACCTGATCGACCGGGCCGATGTGGCGCGCTACTACGAACCCGGGCGCGAAGTACTGGTCTACGAGAGTACCGAAGAACTTATTGACCTGTGCGCCCGCATCTTCCGTGAACCCCGCTGGGCGCATACAATCCGTGAGGCCGGGCAGCGACGCACCCTCGCCGAGCATACCTTCGATGATCGCGTCAAAATTTTGGAGAAACTATGGGCCTAAACTACCCCGTCGATCTCGAAGCCTGGCATGCTTGGCAGCAGCGCCAAAACACCCTGCGCTGGGTGAAAGGACACGCCCAAAACATGGTGCACGCCCGCAGAGGTGACCAACAGGACATGGTCTCCGGCATACTCTATACGCGTGGGGCAATACCGCGGGTACTGATCGTGCTCGACTCGTTCTCACCCACAAGTCGCAACGCCCTACTGGAACCGCTCAAACACCTCGAAGGGGTGGGGGTCGCGCTCTGGTGCCCGAGCGACGCTTCAGAATATCTCAACGGACAATACGCCAGCACACGCTATAGCCGCAAAGACTGGACCGCAACCCCGATACGCGCCGATGAGCTCGCCGAAAAACTGCCCGGCGTGCGCCTCGTACTGTCTTTAGGGCACTACCTGCCGCGCGGTCACGCGGCCTACCGATTCGCCCGCGAACGCGGCATAGCCTACTGGGTAGTACAGCACGGGCTACTGGTTCCGCACGCCCCGCCGCTGCCCATCGGTTCAACTCTGCTCGCCTTCAGTGACGAGGACGCCCAATTTTGGGCTTCCGGACGTCGCGACGTGCAGACGCATACCGTCGGCTCACAGCTGCTCTACCGCGCTATCCAAAATACGCACGGCGAAACCACCAAATCCCTGGGCAAAATCCTATTTCTGGGGCAGATGCATGGTGCGGAATTACCGCGCGCATCCTTCGCCCGCGCCGCGCACAGCTTTTTGAAACGCCACGACGGCATCTACCGGCCGCATCCGAGCGAAACCGATAAACTCTCCTGCGCCACCCACGCGCTCTGGGAGATAGAAGGCATCGCCATAGATCGCTCTTCCACGCCCCTGAACGAGGTGCCGAACCCGGTAGTCTCAGTCTTTTCAACCGGCGTGCTTGAGGCCGCAATCCGCGGTATTCCGGCATGGGTATACCACCCGAACCCGCCCGCTTGGCTCGAAGAATTCTGGGCACGCTACGGCATGAACCGCTGGGGCGAAGAACCCACGCCAGCGCCCGAACAACCCGCAGTCGAGCCCGCCCACACTATCGCTCAGCTCATCATCGACTACCTGGAGGCATACTAATGCGAGTTCTCTGCGTTATTCCCGTGCGCGGCGGATCCAAAGGCATACCGCGTAAAAACCTGCGCGAGATCGCAGGAAAACCCCTGGTGGCGTGGACTATTTTGCAGGCGCTCGCCGCCCGCGACGAACTGGCGGGGGAGCACGAGGTGCGGGTTGCGGTCTCAACCGAAGACCAAGAACTCGCCGCTATCGCCCGCCACTACGGAGCCGAGGTTCCGTTCATGCGTCCCGCGCATCTTGCCGAAGATACCACAGCCACCGAACCGGTGATCGAGCACGCCATCGACTTCTACACGGGCGAAGGCTGGGCGCCGGATGCGGTCATGCTGCTGCAAGCCACCAGCCCGGTACGCCTGCCCGGCACCTTGGCCCGCGCGGTGCGTCAATTTGCCGAGAACGGCAAAGATTCATTGGTTGGGGTTATCCCGATTGGCCCGTTTATTTGGCGGTGGCATCCGGATGCCGAACCTACTGCAGAGTTCGAGATTATGGCGCGCCCGCGCCGCCAGGAACTCACACGAGAAACCTTCCGGTACCGGGAGAACGGTTCGCTCTATATCACCAAAACTCACGTGTACACCGAGCACCACAACCGTTTGGCGGGGTATCCTGGAGGAACCATTGATCTTTTCACGCTTCATGAGGTCGAGGGCGTCGATATTGATGCTCCTATTGATTTTGCGGTTGCCGAGCATCAGCTCAAGCAGATTCTTGAGGGTCAACCCGGCGTAAGAAACTAAGCCTCAGCGTCAAAAGATCCAACACTCACTCTCACTAAACACAAGTTTTCTTGAAGAAAGCATCATAAACCGTGATTATCGAACGTAATATCGCGCCCTATGTGGTCTTCGCTGAAGACCCGATTCTGACTGCGCTTCACAAAATTTCTGCCAACGGTCAGCGCATCATCTTTTTAGTCAATGAATCCGGCATTTTGCGCGGTTCGCTCTCGGATGGGGACTTCAGACGCTGGCTGATCGCCAACCCCACCGCATCCCTAGAGACCAGCGCACTGGCGGCGGCGAATACGAACCCGCAGACCGCTCCCGCCGATAGCGACCCCGAATCTTTGCGCGGCTATTTCGCGCGCGGTATCGAGCATATTCCGCTTATTGACGAACGCGGCCATCTGGTGGCGTTGGCGATGGACGAACAGAACGTGCTGCGCATCGGAAAACACACCATCAGCGAGGATGCGCCCGCCTTCATCATCGCCGAGATCGGCAATAACCACCAGGGGAGCGTAGACTTCGCGAAAGAGCTGGTGGACCTCGCGGTGGAATCCGGTGCGGACGCCGTGAAATTCCAGCTGCGCGATCTGGATGCGCTCTACCGCCAGCGCGGCGGCTCCACCGCGGGCGAAGATTTGGGCGTGCAGTACACCCTGGATCTGCTCTCCCGGTTCTCGTTGAGCGTTGAGCAAATGTACGAGGTATTCGACCACGTTAAGGAGCATGGCCTGGATATTTTGTGCACCCCCTGGGATGCGCCTTCCGTGCAGGCGCTCGTCGATTACGGTATTGCGGGCATGAAGATCGCTTCCGCAGACCTGACGAACCACGAACTGCTGCGCGATGTTGCATCGCGCGGGCTGCCCATGCTGGTATCCACCGGTATGAGCCGCGAAGAAGAAATCCTGGACTCGGTGAACCTGCTGCGCAAGGCGGGCGCATCCTACGCCTTGCTGCAATGCCAATCCACCTACCCGGCACCCTTCAAAGACGTGAACCTGGCGTATATGGACCGTCTCGCCGAGATCGGCCAATGCCTGGTTGGCTATTCCGGGCATGAACGCGGCTACCATGTGCCCGTGGCCGCTGTTGCGCGCGGTGCGAAGATTATCGAGAAGCATTTCACGAACGATAAAACCCTGGAAGGCAACGATCACACCGTATCGCTGCTGCCCGAAGAGTTCGCGGCGATGGTGCGGCAGATTCGTGACATTGAGGAATCCATCGGCACGGCCGCGCCCCGCGAGGTTTCCACCGGTGAACTGATGAACCGCGTGAACCTGGCCAAATCACTGGTTGCGACCCGCAGCATTGCCAAAGGTGAGGTAATCACCGAGGCGGATGTGACCGTCAAGTCACCCGGCCGCGGCCTGCAGCCAAACTACCTGCCGCAGCTGCTCGGGCGTACTATCCAACGCGACGTTGAAGAAGGGTCGTTCTTTTTTGAGGGCGATCTGAAGGATGACCTCGTAACCCGCCGCGACTTCACCTTTGAACGCCCCTGGGGTCTGCCGGTACGGTACCACGACTACAAACCTCTGATTGAAGAGGCAACACCGGATTTCCTCGAATTTCACTTCTCCTACAAAGACCTTGATATCAACATTGACGAGGTCTTTGAGAAGAAACTGCCCATGAGCTTCACGACCCACCTGCCTGACCTCTTCGCCGGGGACTTCCTGGTCGATCTGGCTTCCCGCGACCCCGAAGTCTGGGAACGCTCCATCGCCGAGGTGCAGCGCACCATCGACATTACCCGCGATTTGACCCGCTACTTTACGGTGGACGAAGACCCCGTTATGGTCGTCACGATGGGCGGCTTCACCAAAGATAAGCACATCCCGGCGAGCGCCCGTGCCGCAAAGTACGAGCGCATCGGCGAAGCCCTGGGACGGCTGGATACCGCCGGAGTGCGCCTAGCGGCACAGACTCTGCCGCCCTACCCCTGGCTGATGGGCGGGCAGCAGTACCACAACCTCTTCCTTGACCCGCAGGATACCGCCGAATTCGCGCGCGCCTACGACAGTGCGCTCTGCCTGGACATTTCACACACCATGCTCGCATGCAACTTCCTCAAAATTCCGCTGTCGGAAGCGGTAGCACAGCTGGCACCGCACTCCATTCACCTGCACCTCGTCGATGGTATCGGCGTAGATGGCGAAGGCGTGCAGGTAGGCGAAGGCGATGTCGATTGGGCTGCACTGGGCAAGCAGCTGCGCGAGCTGGCGCCGAAAGCATCGTTCATCCCCGAAATCTGGCAGGGGCATATCAACAACGGCGAAGGCTTCTTCACCGCCCTAGACCGCCTCGAAAAGTGGCTGTAGGTCGGTTTCGTGACACCACCAAGGACCGTTCAACACACCCGAAAACCCGGAGAAGTACTCGATAACAGCTTCATCACCCCCGGACGATTTAGCGAACTCGACGGGCTGCGCGGAATAGCGGCACTGGCCGTTGTGGCCTACCATTTCGGGTACCCCGCCGTGCAGAACTACCCGCGCACCGCCCCCGAACCGTACTCTATTCCGCTCGGAGAACTAGGGGTGCAGCTTTTCTTCATCATCTCGGGGTACGTGATTTTGTTGAGCGCTATCAAAAGCGGTTCCGCCCTAAAATTTGGTATTTCGCGTTTCGCCCGTCTGTACCCAACCTACTGGTTAGCGCTTGCGGTTGCTGCGGCTGTGTATTTTCTCTACGGTAATCCCGGCAGGGATATTACGGTGGCGCAAACCCTGGTTAACGCGACAATGATGCAGCGTTTTATGCTGGTCGATAATGTCGATCAAGTGTATTGGACGCTCGCCATCGAGTTACAGTTCTACCTGCTCATGGGGCTTTACCTGGCTGTGCGGCGCGGAAAAATATATCGCCGCGAGATCACGATCGGTATTTTTTGTTGGACAACCTTAGGGCTGCTCATCTGCTGCATATTTCACCCGGAGGCGTCCCTGACGGGTGCCCCCAAAATGCTGGTGTGGGGCGTAGTTGCCGAGCATGCGGCTTTGTTTAGTCTGGGCATGGTGTTCTTTATGTACAGCCACGACCGCAGGTTTACCTGGCTGATGCCGTATTGCGCCGCGGCGGCCTCCATTAATGCCTTCCTCATGCACGATAGCGCCCACGGGGTGGGAGTCGCCATCATATGTGCGGTGTTTTTCGCCGTTATCTATGTGCGCCACGTGCCGTTTTTGGCGCGCGGACCCTTGCACGCGCTCGGCACAATATCGTACCCCCTGTATCTGGGGCACGCGATGCTTGGCTATATGCTGATCGATATGTTCTACCCCTGGGCGGGGGCGTGGGGCGCGCGCATATTGGCTCTCGCGCTGGTTCTACTCTGGGCGTGGTGCGTGCATAGTACGGTTGAGACACGAGTTTCTGCCGCTCTGCGTAACGTTCTGATACGAAAGCTGGTGAGGGCATGAGTACAGCCACGACTTTGACCGCGCTCTGGGTCGTTCCGGTTCCCGACTTCGGGGGAGTGGCGCGACATGTTCTTGACGTCGCCCGAACCGGTATTCCCGGGTATCGCCTGGTTGTCTGCGCGCCCGAGGGAAAACTCACCGAGCGTCTTCGCGAGCTTAATATTCCCGTTCACGCCGTACCCTTCGGACCGAGCCGCGGTTTTAGAACCTCGTTCGCCTCGCTCGCACACGTGATTGAACGAGAGAAGCCCGCTATCGTGCACAGTCACCTTGCCTATGCGGATGTTATCGCCGCCGCCGTCGTCAACTCCCTCAAGATGCGGCGGCTTGCCAGCCGGTCACTGACCGTTCCCACGCTCATCACTACCGAGCACGGAATCGCGGGGGATGATGCCGTCTATCACGGCACCTCCTGGCGTTCTAAGCTCATGGAACAGGTGCACCGGGTGCGTCTGTGGGGCACCAATGCGGCTATTGCCGTCTCGCGCTCTACCGCCGAGCAGATGCGCCGTAAATGGGGCGCTCGCAGAGTGAGCATCATCTATAACGGGGTGGATGCACCCCGGCTGCGCGCCGCCGTACATAAGCATCGCGTGCCGACCGAACCGGATGCGCCGCGCATCCTCTCGCTCTCACGGCTCTCGCCCGAAAAAGGTATTGACGTGCTGATAGAAGCATTCGCCCAGCTGCGCACCGTGTACCCCAAGGCGCACCTTGAAATCGCGGGGGAAGGTGACCTCGCCGATACCCTGGCGCAGCAGGTGCGGGAGCTGCATATCAGCGATGCCGTAACCTTCAGCGGGTTCGTCGATCCCCTAGAAGCGATGGGCCGCAGCGATATGGTGGTTCAGCTATCCCTCTGGGAGAACTGTTCTTATACGCTCTTGGACGCTAAAGCCGCCGGATTAAAAACCGTGGCAACCAACGTGGGCGGAAACCCCGAAATTCTTGCCCCCAACGAGCTTGTTAACCGCCGCCAGAACGCATTCTGTGATAGCGTTTTAGAAGCTCTTATGCGGAACTGTGAAGCCTCGGCCCCTTCAGCATGGACGTGGGTAACCAACGCCGAGATGACGGCGCAGATCGCAGAACTCTACACTCAAACACAAAAGCATCAAGGACTAGCATGAGCACTCACCTAGGAACATCGCTATCGCCTAGCTCGCAGCACCGGAACGATAGCGCAAACCTTTCTGCGCGCGTTAGTCACGGGCTCAAAAAGAGCGGTGACTATGTGCGGGACAACAGCAATCAGCTGCGCATACCCGAATTCGTAATTTTCGGTGCCATGGTGTTCGCTACCGTGCTGCCGGTCATTAACCAGCCCCTCAGCCAGATTGCCGTGGTTATCGGCGCACTCTATGGGCTTACCAAGCCTGCACAGTACGAACTTGGCAGGTTTAAATCTCTGAAAACTATTATGTGGCTGGGCTTGGTCTACATGATGTTCGTATCGCTTATGCATACCGCCAGTGCTGATGCTTTCGACTGGCGACAACGCTTAGTTCGCATGATCTTCACCACCATTTTGATGTGGAATCTTGCCGAGGGGCGGTTGCATTTTAGGTCCGCCATAGCCGGATACCTCACGGCGCTTTTGATCAACGTTCCCGCCTTCTATCTGGGAATTACCGAGCGCTCGGACGGCAACGTTCTAGTGGGTTTCCTTCACGATAAAAACTATGCGGGCCTGGCGTACGCTATCTTCGGTGTACTCGCTTTCGCTATTATGCGCACTATGCCCGAGCGTATTTTCGCCTTCGTGCTCGGAACTTCGGTGGTGTGGCTAACGAACTCGCGTACCTCCATTACGGCGTACCTGGTAGGCGTGCTGTGGGTACTGCTCGCTTCCCGATTCAACTTTATGGTGAGGATGTTCCTGTTGGGTGGGGTCTGGGCGCTTGTGCAGACGCTCGCCACAGACTATGCCCAGGTAGGGCAGTTTGCCTCGCGTGTGGGTTCCGATATGCTTCGTGAACGTATTGATGCGGTGGCACAGGAGAAAGCCGAAACTGCGGGGTTCTTTGGAAGCGGACTCGGAGAAGCCTACGCGCCCCTGCAGGATAGGAACTGGGTGTATCACAACTCCTATCTAGTGCTTCGTACCGAGGGTGGCTGGGTTTGGACAGTTTTCGTCATCGCTATCACGATTATCGTGGGGATGCGCATCTTCGTCTCAAAAACCTCCTGGACCGTCGAAGAAAGAGTGGGACAGGGCGCAGCGATAGCTCTGCTCGTCTGTGGTTTGAGCCTGGGCGAGGTCTTCTACACCTTTACCTGGGCAATTGTCATGGCCTATGCGGTTCGCGCGGGCGCCATCGCCCGGAACAGAGAACTTGGCATGCCGGGGTATGAGGCGGAAAACTTCGTGGGGGTAGACCGGCGTATCGAAATGCCAAAATCACCCGAAAAAATCACCGCCTATATTACGAACCGGATCAAAAACTCCTAGAACCATCGCCAAATGTTTGACTATTCACTTATGATAATTGGCATATCGGTACCGAAAACCTAGAAAGATACACCCGAGATGAGTAAAGAACTCTACCTAGCCACCAATAACGGCGATATAGGTGGGGGCGAAGTCATGCTCCTGAATATCGCGCGGGCGGCGCGAGGGCTGGGGTACCAGGTTGTCATCATCGGTCCGGCAAACCCGCCGGATCTCATTGAAGCGGCCGCCGACGAAGGGTTCACACGCATCGTACTGCCCGCTAAAACGCGCATGCAGTATATGGTTCAGCTGCGGCTCTGGCACCGGGCGCATCGGGATGCGCTCCTGTGGTGTAACGGGCTGGTTCCTGCCGCCGCTACCGGGGGACGGGCAGGGCGCATCGTGCACCTACATCAGCTGCCGACGGGTACCAACGCTAAATTAGTACCGTTCGCTCGTAAAAAGGCCCTTCAAACCCTCGTTCCCAGCGAGTATGTTGCGGCATCCGTACCCGGTGCGACCGTCTTCCCCAATTGGGCGCAGGAAGTCCCCCTCTCGCTGGCGAAGTCCACTGTCCCCGGGGTGGTACGCATTGGCTACCTCGGCAGACTCACACCTTCCAAAGGGGTTGGCGTCCTCTGCCAGGCGATCGAGCGCCTCAACAGTACTGTTACCGTCCCCGAATACCGCCTCGTGGTTGCCGGAGCGCCCGTCTTTGCCTCTGCAGAGGAAGAGCGTGAAGTATCCCGTGCCCTTGAAAACATTGAGCGCTACACCGACCGTCTCGGTTGGAGCACCCCGCAAAAGCTCTTCGACACGGTCGATATGCTGGTAGTGCCCTCGCAAGCCCCAGAATCCTTTGGGCTGGTCGCTGCGGAAGCGATGAGTGCCCGCGTGCCGGTGATCGTCAGCGATGCGGGTGCCCTTCCCGAAGTCGTGGGGGAGGACTACCCGTATATTTACCCTGCCCAGGATCCCTCGGCCCTCGTTGAAAAGATTCGACATTTAACTCAGGCTTTCTATCAAGAATCTGATATTCTTAATGACATTGTTTCTGCGGCATTTTGGCGCTGGCAGGAACTATATTCACCCGACTCAGGCAGAGAACGAGTTCGCCACCTTTTAGAGAAATATCTCTAGTGCATTCGCTATGCCCACGCTTGTTCCCGCCAAATACTCACTCTCACAACTACAGGACAGTTTATGGCTCACTATCAAGCAGCCGTCATCATCCCGTCGCGGGGTGGAGCAGGGGTTTTACACTATCCCTTAGACGCGCTTTCTGCTCAGACGGAACGAGACTTTCAAGTTATCGTTGTCCTCGATGGTGACATCGACCAGAGCGAAAAAGTTGTTGACGACTATATCGCCCGCGGAACCTTGAACCTCACGAAGATTGTGTTCCCCGAAAATCTTGGGCGTGTGGCGGCTCTCAACGCCGGGCATAATGCGGCGGATGCAGATATTTTGATTCGCTGCGACGACGACCTGGAACCCGGTCCCGACTATGTGGCGAACCACCTTCGCTTACACCGCGACTATGACGGGGTGATCGGCACCCTGAACAATATTTTCCCCAAGACCGCTTACTCTCAGGTGTACGGAACCTACCGCGATGCAAAGTTTAAGGAAGCGGCTTTGCGCACACCCGAATCCGAGCGTTGGCACTATTGGAATGGAAACTCGTCCGTCTCGGCAGAGCTGTACCGAACTATCGGCGGCTTCGATCCCGCCTATCGTCTTTACGGCTGGGAAGACGTCGATCTGGGTAAGATGATCGCTGATGCCAGCGGGAAAATCATAATTTCCGATGTGGTTGAAACGAAGCATTATGCTGAGGCGACCACGACCGCCGTGCGAGCCCTTCGTGCCCTGCACGCGGGCAGTGCGCGCACCATTTTCGTGCGTAAACACGGCGAAGATGCGCATGCGGCTCCCAACCCTGCCGGGCTCTGGGGCGCCGCGGTGAAGGCTCTCGCGGCGGTCAGTACCGAGGCAAATATCCGGCGGATAGGCAATACTCTCGATGCGGTACTGCTAAAATTTCCCGCGAAGATCGCCGAAAAGTTGGTGGCGCTGCAGGTGGAGGCTGCATCCTACGCTGGCGTGAAGTACCCGCAGCGTGCACGGAAGGTGTTCTAATGCTGAATCGAGTAGCACAATCCTGGCGCGGCGCATCCGCTCACATTCGTTCTTTGGCCTCGAAAAAAATCCCGACATCGGCGGAATCTCGGTCTGCAGGCTCGGTAGATACGGGTTCTGTCACCGCCCCTCGGCTCGCTATCGCTCACGACTATCTGACGCAGCGCGGTGGGGCGGAGCGGGTTGTTCTGGCCCTACACCGGGCGTTCCCTGAGGCCCCTATCTACACGACCCTCTACAATCCTGAAGGTACTTTCCCCGAATTTGAGGATGCGACTATCATCACCAGTCCGCTCAATCGGGTGGGATTGCTGCGGCGCTACCACCGGCTGGCGCTGCCGCTGCTGCCGCTGACCGCATCCTGCCTGAAAGTTCCGGCGCACGTTGCGGTGGTTTCGACCACGGGATGGGCGCACGGGTTCAAATTCACCGGCGAGAAACTGGTGTACTGCCATTCCCCGGCGCGTTGGCTGTACCTGCGCGACCAATACCTGGGCGACGAGAAAAAGAACAGTGTGATTGGGGTGGGGTTACGGGTGATAAACCCGCTGCTGCGGTTCTGGGATCAGCGCGCGGCGGCACGGTCGGAACATTACGTGGCGAACTCGACCGCCATTCAGGAACGTATTTCGCGGGTGTACGGCAAAGACGTACCCATTATTTTCCCGCCTTACTCCGGGGGTGCAACCCGCGTGGAAGAACCGATCGCGGGTCTGCAGGAATTCACAGCTGCGGGAGACTACTTTCTGCTGGTGTCGCGCCTGATGTCCTATAAGAACGTGGATGAGGCGATTAAGGCGTGCAATCGAGCGGGTAAGAAGCTGTTGATTATCGGGCATGGACCCGAAAAAGATAAGCTTCTCAAACTCTCGGGGCCCAATGTGCGCATTATTTCCGGGATTTCCGATGAGCAGCTGTGCTCTGCCTACCGGCATTGTCTGGCACTTCTCGCGGTATCTCATGAAGACTTCGGGATTACTCCGCTGGAGGCTGGTGCCAGTGGAAAACCGGTGATCGCATACCGCGCGGGCGGGTACCTCGATACCATCCGCGAAGGCCTCAACGGCGTGTTTATTGAGCAGCCGACCTCGGAACAGATTGAGGCGGCGATACGGAAGTTCAACCCCGAAGAGTGGGATAAGCAGGCGATTAAGAACTACATCGCGCGTTTTAGCGAGGAACGTTTTATCGACGAAATCCGCCAGGCGGTTGATGAGCTTACTGCATCCTCGTCCTCAGGCGCGTAGACTCGGTTCGCCGGGGGCTATACGAAGAGCCTTGAGAGTAAATTATCTTTACTCTCAAGGCTCTTCGTATAGTGGGGTAGGGCGGGTTAGACGGCTTCCAGCAGTTCGTCTTCGACTAGCTGATGCACAAAATCCTCAACCTCCCCGCGAATATCCTCGGGGTTCTGCTCGGTAAGCTCGGCGATCAGCTCAAGGGCCTCGGGCAGGGAAAACGGCTCCTCAAAAATACCCCAAATAATAGATGCTGACCCCTCCAACACCGAAACCTGCGCGGTCCGTGTGTCGGCAAGATACGTCGTGACAGAAGCGTATTCGGAGATCTCCTCAGCGTGTACGAAAGCAACGTACTCCGGGATGCGGTACCTCACCGGTGCGGTATTAGGGCTCATCGGGAACCGCCTCCCAACCCGAAACGCTCAAAGAACCTAGTGCGAATCTCAGCGCGTGTTGGTTTATGCCCCAGTTCCATCGCCAAATGATCCTGATTGACCATAAAAATATTCTTGAGCGTGCGTATTTTCTCGGCGAATCCACGCGCCGACCGCAGCCTGCCCATCCATTGAATATAGCTTGGCACCTGCGTGGAAACCGACTTCCACAGCAGGTAGTCACGTTCGTGACGGTATGCCTCTAAGCCACCCATTGCGGCGGAGTAGGCGAGAGAAGAATCCAATTCGGCAGCACGTTCGCGCAGTTTAGCCCAGTCGTAGGAGTCGAGAATATCGCGCAGATACTCAAGATCCGGGTTATAGGCGGAACTAGCCCTAGCGCGGTGCAGTACCACAATCAGCCGGGAATCGAGTACTGAAGGCACGGCACAGGAGCGGTGCGCTATCTCGCGCTGCATGTGTGCCGCCCAGAGCTGCTGAAAAACACGTTCGGGATCTTTTCCGAGCCCCGGAAAGAAACGGTGAATATCGGTGAGACCCCAGGATTCGTGATAAAGCGTCATTGCATGTTCAAAAACGGATCCAGTGTCAAAATGCGCCTGAATACTCCAGCCATCAGCTAAAAGTATGTGAACAAAAGTATCGACATGAGAAGGCCGTACTAAAAGGTCTGCATCGGTGCTATGTCTATCAGGTTTAAAAATTTCGGAATTAAACGCATATCCTTTGATATGTAAAATATCTATTCCGTGAAGATCCGCGAGCCTTTGAAAGTAGGCGTGCGCCAGCATAATACGCGCCTTGAGCGGCGTACCAGGTTTGTGCTGTGGTGTAGTGTGCACGATATCCTTTCACACAACGAAAACCTTTGAGTATAAGGGCGGGAAAAATAGTCCACCTATTTTCCCGCCCTTATACTCAAGAATCTGATTCAGAAATTTTTTTAAGCTCCGTGCGCGCCGGAAGAAACTTTCTTTTTACCATCCTTGGAATAACCGTAGTAGCTGGCATAACCTACATAACTATTGGCGTAACCAAATCCATAGTAGGAATTGCCCAAGCCCTTACGCGGAGCCTTATTGAGTACCACGCCGAAGAGGTGTGAATTCACACGCTCCAGCACGGCAACAGCCTCGGTCATCTGCTCGCGGTGGCTCTTGCCCACGGTACCGACCATAATCACGCCATCCACGGCGTGGGAGAGCAGCGATGCGTCGGTCACCGGCAGCAGCGGGGGAGCATCCACGATCACCAGGAATTCCTTGGAGAGCTCTTCGATAAGCTGGCGCATCTTGTCGGAACCCAACAATTCGGAAGGGTTCGGGGGAATACGCCCGGCGGGAAGCACAAAGAGCTTGGAATCCTCTACCTGGTGCACGGCCTCAGCAATATCAACCTGACCGGCAAGAACCTGCGTCAAACCAATTTTGGCGTTAATGTGCAGTTTCTTCGCGACGGTGGGACGGCGCAGGTCGGCGTCGATCAGAATGACCGGCTGCCCCGAGCTTGCCATAGAGCGCGCCACCGCCAGCGAGACCGTAGACTTACCCTCGCCAGGAACTGCGGAGGTCACAATGAAGGAGCTCGGCGGGTTATCGATATTCACAAAGCGCAGGTTCGTGCGCAGCTGACGGATAGATTCGTGGGCAATATGGTCATCGTTGCTGGCGTGCACGATATTTTCTTCCGCCAGGTCATCGCTGACGGGCAGCACACCCAGAATATTGCTGTTTGTCGCCTTAATGGCATCGTCACGAGTGCGGATGCGCTGGTCCACGGAACGGCGCAGGAAGATCGCCAGGTACACGAGCACCAGCCCGGCACCGGCACCGATGAGGCCGTTCTGCATGTAGTTGGGCGATACGAGAGGCGGGTTCACGCTGGCGTTATCCAGCGGGATCACACGAATCAGGGTATTGGTGGTATCGGACGGGTTGGTTGAAGAAACCTTGTTCTGAGCGCTTTCTTGGTTTTCCTCCCCAGCAGGCGTGGGGGTAGCGGTACTGTTGTTCCCCGAACCATTCTTCTCAATATTTTCGATGTACTGAGCGGTGGCGTGAAGCGCCGAATTCGCCAAAACCCGTGCCTGCTCAGGGCTGGAAGCGGTCGCCCGCACCTTAATGAGTGAGCTGTTTTCTTCGGTAGTTGCGCTCAGGCTGCCGCGAATCGTCCCGATGCTCAGGTCAGAGTTCTGTTCCTGAATGATCTTGGCGACGGCTTCTGATGAAACGATTGCCGAGTATGAGCGGGCACGTTCTTTTGCGGCGTTTGAGCCGGATAGTACGTCAATAGTGCCACTCTGACCGACGGTCACGTACCCGGAGGCGCTGGCGGCATAAACTTTAGGCTGTAGCAGGGAATAGCCGAGCCCTGCGATGGCACCGATTACGATGCCAGCAATGAGCAACAAGAGATTGGCTCTTGTGGTGCGCACAAAATCTAAAATTGTCATTTCTGAAATTGCTCCAGAGTGTTGAGTTTGAGTGGTGAACCCCGTGCGGGGCAGTGAGTTTTTTGTGACTATTTGAGCAGGTGCATCAGATAGTCCCCATAACCGCTTTTGGCGAATTTGGTGGCGATACTGTGAAGATCATCATTGCTTAACCAACCTGCGCGCCATGCAATTTCTTCAGGGCATCCGATAGAAAGTCCCTGACGTTTTTGGACGGTGCGAATAAAGTTGCTGGCATCTGCGAGTGAATCGAAGGTGCCGGTATCAAGCCATGCTGTACCTCGTGGCAGTACCTCAACCTTTAGTTTACCCTGTTTTAGATATACACGATTGAGGTCGGTAATTTCTAGTTCACCACGCTGAGAAGGTTTAATGTTTTGCGCATATTCCACAACATGTTTGTCATAGAAATATAGTCCCGGAATAGCGTAATCGCTTTTAGGTACCTGCGGTTTTTCTTCAATGGAGACGGCGTGAAAATTTTCGTCGAACTCCACCACCCCGTAGGCGCGCGGGTCTGCAACTTGGTAAGCAAAAACGGTTGCACCGTCTTTTTGCTCATATTTTCCAAGCTGGGTTCCTAAACCGGGACCATAGAAAATATTATCACCTAGAACGAGTGCAACGGGATTATCGCCTATGAAATCTGCACCTAAAATAAATGCTTGGGCTAAACCATCAGGTGAAGGTTGCACTTTATATTCAAAATGTACACCAAAACGAGTTCCATCCCCTAAAAGACGTCTAAATTGTTCTTGATCTTCGGGGGTTGTGATAATAAGAATGTCACGAATTCCCGCCAGCATAAGAGTGGAAAGCGGATAATAAATCATTGGTTTATCGTAAACCGGAGTGAGTTGTTTACTAATACCCTGAGTGATGGGGTGTAAACGACTGCCGGTACCACCGGCAAGAATAATTCCCTTCATAATATCTATTGTGTCATGTTTCTCTCGTAACCCGTGTATAAATTACTCGGTTTTGACCGCTAAAATCTAAAGTATGTCTCACTTACTCGTTACCGGCGGTGCCGGATTCATTGGCTCTAACTTTGTTCATTATCTATTGGATAATACTGAACACACTGTTACAGTACTCGATAAAATGACCTATGCCGCCAATAAAGCCTCGCTTGGTGGTCTTGACGGCACCAGATTTAACCTTATGGTTGGCGATATTGCAGACCGTGAACTCACTGACGAGCTCGTAGCGCAGGCGGATGCAGTCATCCATTACGCCGCAGAATCCCATAACGATAACTCCCTGGCGAACCCAGAACCTTTTATTCACACCAACCTGGTCGGCACGTTTACCCTGCTGGAGGCGGTACGCAGGCACGGAACCCGCTATCACCACATCTCGACCGATGAAGTCTTCGGTGATTTGGCGCTAGATGATCCCGCAAAGTTCACCGAAACTACGCCCTATAACCCGTCATCCCCGTACTCTTCCACCAAGGCGGGGTCGGATCTGCTGGTGCGCGCCTGGGTGCGTTCTTTCGGGATTGAGGCGACCATCTCGAACTGCTCGAATAACTACGGGCCGTATCAGCACATCGAAAAATTTATTCCCCGGCAGATTACGAATATCCTCTCGGGGCTGACCCCTAAGCTCTACGGCGAGGGTCTGAACGTGCGCGACTGGATTCACGCATCCGATCATTCTTCGGCGGTGTTGCGCATCCTTGAATCCGGGAAAATTGGTGAGACCTACCTCATCGGTGCAGACGGTGAGGAGAATAATATTACCGTGCTACGTACTATTCTTCGCCTCATGGGTAAAGACGAGAACGACTTTGAACATGTGATAGACCGGCCCGGGCACGATATGCGGTATGCCATTGACGGCACCCGTCTGCGCGAAGAACTCGGGTGGGAACCGCAGTTCACCGACTTTGAGGTGGGTCTTGCCGATACCATCGCGTGGTATACCGATAACCGTTCCTGGTGGGAACCGCTCAAAGCAGAAGTTGAGGCTAAATACGCGAAGGCGGGGCAGTAAATGACGAAAGAATTGAACGTAAGGGCAACCGATATACCGGGGCTGCTCGTCATCGATCTGCCCGTGCACGGCGATAATCGCGGCTGGTTTAAGGAAAACTGGCAGCGTGAGAAAATGCGTGCCGCCGGTCTGCCCGATTTTGACCCGGTGCAGAATAATATTTCTTTTAACACCTCGGTAGGAACCACACGCGGTATTCACGCCGAACCCTGGGATAAATACGTTTCGGTGGCGAGCGGCCGAATTTTCGGTGCCTGGGTAGACTTGCGTGCGGGGGAGAGCTTCGGACGGGTCGTGACCGTCGAACTCGGCCCCGACACCGCTATCTTTGTTCCGCGAGGGGTTGGCAACGCTTTCCAAACCCTGGAGGAAAACACCGCCTACACCTACCTGGTGAACGACCATTGGTCGGCGGATGCTCTGACCGCCTACAGCTTCCTGAACCTCGCAGATGAAAGCGCCGCCATCGACTGGCCTATCGACCTGGCGCAGGCTGAGCTTTCCGAGAAAGATCGCAAACACCCGCGCTTACATGAGATCACCCCGCTTACCCCCGACCCTCTTCTGATTGTGGGTGCAAGCGGGCAGCTCGGGCGTGAACTCGTTCGCCAGCTGACCGCGCAGAATATCCCTTTCGAGGCGGTGGATCGTAACCGGCTCGACCTTGGAACCCCCGAAAAATGGCGAAACGCCTTCCGCTGGCGGTCATACCGTGCGATCATCAATGCCGCCGCCTACACCGCAGTAGATAACGCCGAAACCCCCGAGGGGCGCCGCGAAGCCTGGGCCTCCAACGCCCACGGAGTTGCCGCCCTAGCGAGTGTCTGCGAAGAAGCGAATCTTCCTCTCGTGCACGTTTCCACCGACTATGTCTTTGACGGAACTCTGCCGGTAGGGCAGGAATACTCGGTGGAGCATCCCATCGCCCCGCTGAGCGTTTATGGCGCCTCCAAGGCAGCGGGGGAGAGCGCCGCGACCGCGTGGCGCAAACACTACCTGCTGCGCACCAGCTGGGTGGTCGGCGAGGGCAAAAATTTTGTGGCGACTATGGCATTGCTGGCCGAACGCGGCGTGAATCCTGCCGTCGTGGCGGATCAGTGGGGGCGCCCCACCTTCACCCAAGACTTGGCGGGGGCGGCACTGCATCTGCTGTTTACCGGTGCACCCTACGGCACCTACCATGTGTCAAATAGCGGCGAGGTTATCACCTGGGCAGATCTTGCCCGAGCCGTCTACACCGGCACCGGTCACGATGCCGCCCGAGTAAGCAACACCACCACTGAGGAATACTTCGCCAACGCCCAGGTCTTCGCCCCGCGGCCCGCCAACTCTGCCCTGGATCTTTCAAAACTTATTGCTGCCGGGTTTACCCCGCGTGATCACCGCGATGCGC
Organism: Rothia sp. HMSC036D11; assembly: GCF_001814205.1. NCBI lineage: Bacteria > Bacillati > Actinomycetota > Actinomycetes > Micrococcales > Micrococcaceae > Rothia > Rothia sp. HMSC036D11. The sequence goes on along the minus strand of NZ_KV815272.1, from coordinate 15,435 downwards.
TCGCCGAGTATCTGCACCAGCTAGGCGGGGCACGTGAAGACTAAAATCCGTGACCTTCTCGCGCGTCAGGGCATACAGGTTGCACTCCTTGTAATCGCACTTGAGGTTATCACCTACTGGTCATACTTCATGCGTCTGACGGTGGTTAACGGCGATGCGAATGCCCACTACCTCTCAGATTCTTACTATTGGTGGAATAACGGCGGGATTTTCAACCCGCCCGACTGGGTTGCCTACACCTGGATGGGCCGCCCCGCCGGGAGCAATATTCAGGGTGGATCGTATGTGCTGCCGCAGGGCATCGCAAACGGTATTTCGCCGTGGAGCCCTACGGTATCGTCTATCACGTCGGCGGTGCTCGCGGGTCTTGGCGCGGTGGGCATGTACCTGTTGGTCCGTCAGCTGACCGGGCACCACCTTGTTTCGCTGATCGCCCTCGTGGGGCAATTCTTCGCCCCGGCAATCTTTGCAAACGCCCAATTCCTGGATTTTCACCGTGCCGCCGCCTACTGGCCCTGGGTCCTGCTCGTCATATCCCCGTTATGGGCGTGGCATAAACGCTACGGGATTCCGCTTGCGGTCTTAATCCTGTGGCAGAGTTTCGTTGGTATATATCCGGGGCAGCTTATCGCCGCCGCAGTGTGCATTGGTGGGTGGGGCATCGGGTGGATGATCGTCTCTCGAAGCCGCGCCTGGATATGGCGTGTCATCGTCAGCATCCTCATTGCGGTACCGTTGAGCGTCGTCAAATATGTTCCGGCGCTATTGTCGGGAACCGGGCAGCGCGACTGGAGCCCGCAGCGCATTCACCTGACTTTCCCGAACCTGGCCTCACTCATTTACCCGTACGACAACCCGGCCATGAGCTCGGATATTGCGATGCGCCCCTTCTTTATCGTGATTCCGCTTCTGCTCGCCCTCACCTTCGTGCAGTGGCGTTCACGGCGTAACCTGCCGCTCTATCTGCTGGGCGGGCTGTCAATTCTGCTGTTGGGGCTGGCGACCTTCGCCCCTAAGCTTCTGTGGAATATTCCGGGTATGAGCCTGAGCCGTTTCTGGATTAACGATTTCAAAAACTTCGTGCCGCTCACCATGATTATTTTGGGCAGCCTGGGGCTTAAACGGCTTTTTGAGGGCGACGTGTCGCACCGTCGCATCCTGGTGGGATGCTCGATCGTTGCTGCCGCCATCGTGATTTTCGGCCTATCGCTGTCGTGGAATCTAAGCGTTCCTCGCCTTGTGCTGATGCTCGTGCCGGTGGTACTTTTTGCCCTAACGGCGGTTGTTGTAACGAACTATACGCACGGTTTATGGCGGTTTGCACGGCAGAGCTCAGCCCGAACCTTGGGCATCCTGCTGCTTTGCTTGTCGGTAGCCTCCGGGCTGAATTTCGCCTACTCGGTGACAAGCACGTGGGCTTCGGCGCGTGAACGGCTTGAGGTCGGGCACTACGGGGCTGAGATTTCGCAGCTTATGCACCAAAACCAGGCGTGCGAGCAGAACTACACGCGGCGCCCTGAACGTCGTGTTTCTGATCAGCCCATCAAAGACTGGGACCACGATAATATTGCCTTGGGAGGCGCCTTCACCTGCACCGATTCCCTGAGCGGATACGCCAATGTTCAAGGAAGCTCGGCACTGCGCGAACAGCATAAGGCGTTCAAAGGTGAAAAGGGTAATGACTTTATTCGGTTCTATGCCGCTGCCGGTGCCGTGGTGCCGCTTTCGGGTGGGTCCTTCGCGGATCTTTCCGATGCATGTCTCAAGGAAGGTCGCTGCGCAGGGTTAGAGTACATCCCCCTCTCGTACAGCAGGTTCGGCAAGATATCGTACCGGGTTGAGGTTGAGCATCAAACCGAGGTCGCCCTGAACGAATCGTATTACACCGGCTGGACGGGTAAACTTTGCGACGCTGAAAACACCCAGAAATGTCACGCGATGGCGCTGTCTGCCGGACCGGGGCGATACATCAAGACTGTTTTGCCCGCAGGAACATATGAGGTGAATTTGACCTATGATGCACCCTATAAGAATCAGCTGCAGGTCATGTTCTGGGTTTGTGTGCTTTTGATGCTCGCCTCGGCGGCGCTGCCGGTAAAGCGGCGTGCAGACGCAGAGGGGCAAAAGCGAAATCCTTGGGATTCCTTGCGCACCCGCCTCAAATTTGGAAAATCTGTAAGAATGTAGCGTTGGTCAAAGCGACGGCAAACTGTATCTCTCACCGGTAGTGGACCTGTTCAACCGCGAAATCGTCGCCTACGTCGTGAGCCGCAGGGCCAACAGTGACATGGTGGAGAAAATGCTGCACAAAGCCTGCCGACAAAGGAACGATGCTGCACTCCGACCAAGTTGTACTATATCGTACGCCGGGGTATAGGAACTTACTTTCCGACCATTTCATGGTTCAAAGCATGTAGCGCAGGGGAACCGCGGGAGCGCCGCAGCTTGAAATTGAAAAAGCTGGGTTCTGTTGCGTACAGAACCCAGCTTATGCAGAGCGCCTGAAGAGGTTTTTATGAGTGTCCAAGATTGGAGGGGGCAGTTCAACCCGACTCCGGATTTTCAGACAGCCTTTTCTCTACATCAATCAACGTTCAGCAGACCAATTAATATAACCCTTCACGCTCTTCGCGGGTGGAAATGTAGATGTTTTTCACCTGCGTGTAGGCGGCGAGCATCATCTTGTGGGTTTCGCGGCCGATGCCTGAAGTTTTGTAGCCGCCGAACGGTGCGCCTGCGGGCAGACGGTTGTAGCAGTTCACCCAGACACGACCGGTCTCCAGTGCGTTGGAGACGCGCAGGCAGCGGTTGATGTCTTTGCTCCAAACTCCGCCGCCCAAGCCGTATTCGCTGTCGTTGGCCATTTTGATGACTTCTTCTTCGGTTTTGAATTTAATCACGGTAGCAACCGGACCGAAGATTTCTTCTTGGGCAACGCGGGCGTCGTTATTGTCAGCTTCAATCAAGGTCGGCTCGACAAATTCGCCTTTGCTCAACTCGCCCTCGATTTTTTTGCCGCCGGTGATGATGCGGCAGCCTTCCTGCTCACCGATTTTGACATATTTCAAAACGGTTTCAAGCTGACCAGCATTGACTTGCGAACCCATTTGGGTATCGTCTTCCCAAGGCAGTCCGACTTTGATCTTTTTGAACTCTTCCGCCAAGGCGCTGACGAATTTGTCGTAAATGCCTTCTTGTACGAAGATGCGCGAGCCGGCGCAGCACACTTGACCTTCGTTGAACAAAATGCCTTTTTGCGCGCCTTCGAGGGCTTTATCGAACGGCATGTCGTCAAAGAAGATGTTGGCGGATTTGCCGCCCAGCTCCAAGGTGGAGGGAATGAGCATTTCGGCGGCAGCGATGCCGATGCGGCGGCCGATTTCGGTCGAGCCAGTGAAGGCGAGTTTGTTGAAGCCTTTGTGGTGCAGCATGTATTCGCCGGATTTTGAACCGCGTCCGGTGATGATGTTCAGCACGCCTTTAGGCAGTAGGTGGTTAATTTTTTGGGCGAGCGACAACAGGCTCAGTGAAGTGCTGGAAGACGGGTGGATGACGATGGTACAGCCTGCGGCGAGTGCGGGGGCGATTTTCCAAGCCGCCATCAGGAAGGGGAAGTTCCACGGAATAATCTGACCGACGACACCGATAGGTTCGCGCAATACGATGGACAGGTCTTCGGAGTCAAGCTGGGTGGCGGTGCCTTCTTCGCCGCGGATGACGCTGGCGAAATAACGGAAATGGTCGGAAGCCAGCGGGATGTCGGCGGCACGGGTTTCACGGATGGGTTTGCCGTTGTCCAGCGTTTCCTGCAAGGCGAACAATTCCAAGTTTTCGTCGATCACATCGGCGATTTTGTTGAGTATGGCGGCGCGTTCGGTTGTGGTGGTCTTGCGCCATGTTTTGAACGCTTCCTGCGCGGCGGCGACGGCGGCATCGACATCGGCGTCGGACGCGTCGGTAAATTTCGCCAGTGCTTCGCCGTTGGCGGGATTGTAGGAATCCAAAAGCGTGCCGGGGCTCGTCCACGCGCCGTTAATCAAAAGGCCGTACTCTTTGTCGAACACATTCAGATCTTTTGCCATGATGCTGTCTCCTTAAGTTGTCTTTATTGGGTTTTAGTTGTTTTTATTGGGTTTTAAGTCGTTTATTCAACGTCATTTGAAAACAGGGTAGTATTTTTTCTCTTTCAGTTCAAACGCTAAAAATGAGAGTGTTCTCGAAATTCCAAATATGTAATTTTGCAAAACGGAAAACGCAGTCAAGTCACATCTTGATGATGTATGGGGGCGAGGGCGGTTTGTTAATACATTTTAATTTTTCAGACGGCCTTGCGATCACCGCGATGCGCTCGCCGAGCATCTGGGGACCCTCAGCAGTACTTGGTGCTGGGGCGCGGGTCTGGAACATAGGAAAAACTATCCTTGCTCGTATCTGGAAAATCTGTAAGAATATAGTGTTAGCCAAGGCGAGGGCAGATTCTGCCGTTATCGACGAGGTGGCGCATGGAATCCCATGATTTGCGCCATTATTCTCTTGGCGCATTACCCATGATCAAGGAATGGAGATTACCATGTCTGAAATTAAAATTACTGCTGAGCCCCGCACCGATTTCGGTAAGGGCTATGCACGCCGCATCCGCGCTGTTGGTGATATCCCCGCCGTTATCTACGGCAATGGTAAAGAGCCTAAGCACGTGATCCTCCCCGGCCACGCGACCACCATGGCTGTTCGTAACAAGGACGTCGTTCTGGTGATCGAGGTTGATGGTGAGCAGTTCAAGACTCGCGTGCAGGATATTCAGCGTCACCCAATCCGCCCCGAACTGCAGCACATCGACCTGCTGTTCGTCGACTAAGGTCAGGTAGACGAAGGAGCGCACGGCGCATCAACGTTTACGCCGGAACCTGTTTTAGAGGTTTTTCGGCAACGGTACGGCTCGTATCTGCTTCTGGCGGGTGCGAGCCGCTTCCATATTTCCCGCCAACTTACGGCGTACACCCATCTTTACCGTTTGGCTCAGATGCGAGATAGCCGACCAGTAACCGCCTAATCCGCCCATAGTTTTATCCGGTTTACCGAGTAATCTCTACCGAGCATTTTTTTATTTCTCACCCTATAACCCGCAGGAAGGTACACGAGAACATGTCTGATGCGTGGCTCATCGTAGGCCTGGGCAACCCCGGACCGCAATACGCGAAAACCCGCCATAACATCGGGCAGATGGTGCTCGATAAAATCGCCCGTGAAATGGGCAGCACCTTTAAGAAGCATTCCAAAGCATCCGCCGTAGTTGTCGAAGGCCGCTTAGGCATAGGCGGTCCCAAGGTCGTACTCATGAAATCCCTCGGATACATGAATACCTCGGGCGGGCCCGTATCTGCGGTCGCAAAATTCTATGGCATCGACCCCGACCACATAATCGTGGTGCACGACGAGCTTGATATTCCCTTCGACACCATCAAACTCAAAATCGGTGGGGGAGAAGGCGGTCACAACGGCCTGCGCGATATTACCAAGGCGCTGGGCACCAAAGATTATTACCGTGTGCGCGCTGGCATCGGTCGCCCACCCGGGCGCATGAACACCGCCGACTACGTGCTCAAACCCTTCACGGCAGCCGAAGTCAAAGACCTGCCGTTCCTGATCGACAACTCCGTTGATGCGGTCGCCATGCTTATCACCGACGGGTTGACGGCGGCGCAGCAGCGCTTTCACAGTGCATCCTAAATATGCGCAGGGCATGGGTACTCGACAAACCGCACAAATCGGTGCCTTTACATCTGTCGGATAAGCCCAGCAGCAAACATGACGTCCCGTTACGCCCGTAGCTATGGTTAGGCAGATTTCCTAGGCTATTGCACACACCTAACTAGGTTTTGCCCGCGCCAAGGAATAAGCTAGAAAAGCATGACGTTATAGCTCCACAGACACTAAGCTCGGGCGTACAGCCCCGACCTAACGTGCCAGCAGCAGGGGTCTCGACGCCATGCGGCGTGCCTGAAACCGGTCAAGAGAAAAGGAACAACCGTGGCAGAATACTCAGTCCCCGCCAACACGCCGCTCAACGATGACACCGTGCGAGCGTTGCGCGCAGACTTCCCTATTCTCAACACCGTCGTCAATGGCAACCCGCTCGTTTACCTCGATTCCGGCGCCACCAGCCAAAAACCACTCCAAGTTCTTGATGCTGAACGCAACTTCTACCTGCACGCCAACTCTGCGGTACACCGCGGCGCGCACACCCTTGCCGTCGAAGCCACCGAACTCTTCGAGCAAGCCCGCACCACCGTTGCCGCCTTCGTAGGAGCCCGCGACGAAAACATCGTCTGGACCTCCAACGCCACCGAAGCGCTCAACCTTGTCGCCTACTCAATAGGCAACGCCTCCCAAGGACTCGGCGGCGAAAAAGCCCAACGTTTTGCCCTGAAACCCGGCGACGAAATTCTCACCACAGAAATCGAACACCACGCCAACCTCATACCCTGGCAGATCCTCGCCCAACGCACCGGCGCAACCCTCAAACACATCCCCGCCACCGACGACGGACAGATCGACTACGAAGCCGCAGCCGAACTCGTCACCGAGAAAACCCGTATCCTCGCCTTCACCCACGTCTCCAATGTCACCGGTGCCATTGCGGATGTGCCGCGCTTCGTCTTACTCGCCCAAAAAGTCGGTGCCCTCACCGTCCTGGACGCCTGCCAATCCGTACCCCACATGCCGGTAGATTTCCCCGCACTCGGTGTCGATTTCGCTGCGTTCTCCGGGCACAAAATGCTCGCCCCCACCGGTATCGGCGCACTCTACGGTCGCGCCGAACTTCTAGACGCGCTGCCCCCATTCCTCACCGGCGGCTCTATGATCACCCGCGTCGAACTCCAAGACGCCGACTATATGCCCGCCCCCATCAAATTTGAAGCGGGAACCCAGCGCGTCTCCCAAGTCGTCGCCTATGCCGAGGCAGTACGCTACCTGCAGCACCTCGGCATGGACAACGTACACGCTTGGGAACAAGAACTCGGCGCGCGGCTCGTGACCGGAGTGCAGAACATTGAGGGCGTGCGCCTGCTAGGACCCACCGACCCGAACAAACGCGCCGGGCTCGTCTCCCTCGGCATCGACGGGGTACACCCGCACGACGCCGGGCAGCTGCTCGATACGAAAGGTATCGCCGTGCGCGTAGGTCACCACTGCGCCCAGCCGCTGCACCGCGGCGCCGGGCTGACGGCCTCGACCCGCGCCTCCGCATACCTCTACAACACCACCGAAGACATAGATGCATTCCTTGCTGCGCTCGCCGAGGTACGCCCCTACTTCGGGCTGTAAAGAAGCCTTTACTCATATACACAGGATTGGATAATTCATGTCCCTAGAATCGCTCTACCAAGACATCATTCTGGAACACTCAAAGCAGCGCACCGGCGAACACCTGGTGGAGGTACCCACCGGGCACGCCAGCGCCGACAACCACCAGTACAACCCCACCTGCGGAGATGAAATCAACCTGCGTCTCGTGCTTTCTGATGAGCAAAAAGACGGCGAAAAGGTTGTTGAATCGGTCTCGTGGGAAGGCGACGGCTGTTCCATTTCGATGGCGGCGGCATCAGTACTTTCTGAGATGGCACCGGGTATGACCGTGGGGGAGCTGCAGAACCATGTGGATGCGTTCCGCGAGATGTTGCGCTCGCGCGGTCAGATTACTCTGGATGAGGAAGAATACGGCGATATGGCGGCATTTTCTGGAGTCTCAAAGTTTATGGCCCGCGTTAAATGTGCGATGCTCTCGTGGGTGGCAGTCGAAGAGGCAGCCCGCGAGGCAAGCACGAAATAGACGCATCTATGGTTGGCTGCTGCGCTGACCCTAAAACATAGCTTCACCCATCGAGCGGCTCTCCGGTCACCATGACCGAAGGGCCGTTTTTCTATGTGCATGCACATATGGCACATAGGGTTTTGAGCTCCAGAGAAGGAGGACTTCAAGAATATGAAATCGTAGTACAAAAATTTTTGAACATTTTTATAACTCTCTACCGAAAGTACAGATTATTTTCAAGAACGCTTGTAAGATGAAGAGTAACTCTAGCTACACCTAACTTCCGGAGAGACCTACGAAGCCATGCCTTCTATCCTTTTTCACTCTAACACCCAGCCCATTGAGTACAGTTTTACTGATGCTGCCGCGCTTGCAAATACATTTGACAGCGCTGCCTCCAAACTTCAGGAGTACCACGGAAGAATTCGTTTAGAAGGTATACGGGCGGCCGAGGAATTTCGGGGGCGGTACGCAAACCTCTTCGTACAGAACTACAAACAGTGCATAGATGATGCGCATCGACTAGAGGATGCGTGCCGTCGAGCAGCTCATGCAGTGAGGCAGATTTCCCGGAATGCTGAAATAGAACAAGATAACCGTAGGAAAGCCCGAGAAGCAGAAGAAGAGTATAACAGAAAACTCAACGAAAATAATCTGTTTAATGTGTTATCTGGATTGTCTGTATCCAAGCAGATCAAAAGGAATTTTCTGAATGGTCCAGCATATGTTCCTTCTGAGGAACCTAACGTTAGAATCGATACTTATGACCTAGAACGGGGAATGTGCAAAGCGCCTGAAGGTGGTTCCTCCGAATTTGTTTCGTCTCTTTCTCGTTCTGATAGCGAGAAATATGCTGACAGCCTTGCCTCTTCTGGCGGTGTCTCGTCCGCTGTGCCTGAAGCTTTGGAGAGATATGCAAAGTTTCTCTCGCAAGTTGTCTATGAAGACATGACCTATTACTTCACCTCTATTAATACAGCGTATGAGCGGTATTTAAGCTCATGTAAGTGGGGTGTTCTTGATATTACCGGTCTTTTAAAAGCAACTGTTGAGTGGATTAATGATAATAACCACGATGCAGCCTGGATTGATGCTGTTGCTTATGCATTTCGGATTGCTGGTAGTAATGGGCAGTATGTTATTGCGGATGCGACGCTTACGGCTTTCTTAAACGATAATGGTCTTAACCCTGGGCGTAAAAACCTTGTAATTCCTGACGTTTCAATTTATGGAACTATGCCTACGAGTGGCTATGCGAATGATCCGGTGAATGTGGCGACGGGGAATTTCATTGAGGAAGAGCGGGATCTTTCTGTCGGGTCTGTGTCGTTGGTGCGGATGTATAACAGTATCGCTGCTGCTGGGGCGGCGTCTACGCATGAGGGGTATACGGCTCCGGTAGGCGCGTTTGGGCCTGGGTGGTCTTCTACAGTGGATACGCATTTGGGGTTTACGGCTTCTGGTGTGGTGTGGGCTGATGTTGATGGGCGGCAGGTCTTCTTTGCTCGTGCTGGGGCTGGGTTTACTCGGGCTGCTGGGGAGGCGTGGTGGCTGCATCGATATACGGTGAACCCAGCGGATTCGTCTGCGTCTCAGGCTTCTGACTCTGAGAATGGTGCTGCTCATGATGAGGCTAACGGTGATGTGCGTGCGCAGGCTGCGCGTGCTGGGTTTGCTGCTGTGATTTCTTTGGCCGCTGAGCATTCTGACCAAGTGGTCTCTGGCGGTGAGTTTTATGCGGTGTCGAATAATGCCGGGCAGTACCATTACTATACGCGGGGCGGTGCCTGGCTGGGCTCTTGGGGTTCGGAGCCTGGTTCTGAGGTTGCCGCTATCTATGAGGACGCTTCCAACGGTGGTTCTTCCTCTCGTGTGCGGGCTATGGTGGGTGCTTTCGGTAAGGCTATCCGCCTCTCGTATGATGATGTTTCTGGGCGTGCGGTGGCTGTTACTGGGGCTGGATCTCGGGTGGAGTATGCCTATAGTGAGACGGGGCATCTGGCAGAGGCGACAACCTACGCTCTAGCCTCGCAGACAACATCCGATCCCGTGGATGAGCCTGAGAGTGCTGTCAAGGGTGGTACTGCTGCGGCTTGCGGCGTTGTGGTTGCCTCGCGCGTGTATACGCATACCGAGGATGGTTTGGTGCAGACGGTCACGGGCACTGGTGGCGTGCGTGAGGTGACTAATGTGTATGGGGATCCGGATAATCCGGGGCGTGTTACCCAGCAGGTCAGTGAGCATGGCCGTGTGATTGACTATACGTATTTGCCGGGTGGGATTACTCAGATTACCACCGCTACTCATGAGAACACCCTGGAGATCGATTCTGAGGATTCTGGCACTGCGGATACTGCTGAGCGGGCGCTGCATCCGAATACGTGGGTGTCTGATAGTAAAGGGCGGTTAGTCTCGGTTACGTCGGCGGAAGGGTCTACGGTTCGGTTTATTTATGACGCGTTTGGGAACCGGATCCAGGTGACCGACCCTGAAGGGGCAAGGACAGTGCGGTCTGCGAATACTCGTGGGCTTGTGGTGAAGGAGCTTACTTCTACAGGTTCGATGAGTATTACCGAGTATGACGACTTGGACCGACCGGTTCACAAGCGGACATATGGCTCGAAGGACGCGTGGATTCGTAAAGATGCTCCGGTAAAGGTTATTTCATATGAGTATGCTGAGGAGGGTTTTTCGCGTCAGCCGGTTGCGGTGATAATTGATGGTGCCACCAGCCGGTATACCTATACATCGACGGGACAGATGTCGTCAGTGACAGATCCGACAGGGGTCGTCACGCGGCTTTCCTATGACGCTCGGGGGAATCTGACCGGAGTGCTTAATGCTGTGGGCGACATACTCAAGGTTGAGTATGATGCCCAGGATCGACCGGTGGCGGTAATCTCTCCATCGGGGGCAACTATGCGTGTGGAGTATGACGCTGCCTCGCGTCCTGTTCGGGTGATTGACCCGGTGGGGAACGCAACTGTGTATACATATACCCCTGCGGGTAAAGTCGCCAGTATCACGGATGCGGTTGGGGGTGTGCGCCGGTTTGAGTACAACGCCGCTGGGGAACTGGTTGCGCAGGTGGCACCTGATGGTGCCCGTACCGTGCGTGAGATCAACGAGCTGGGATACACGGTTGCTGAGACTGATCCGCTGGGGCATGTGACGAAATTTGTCCATGATGGTATGGGCAGGGTGACAGAAAAGATTGACCCAGCCGGAAATATCTGGCGTACTGCCTATAACGCTGCTGATACTTTGGTGGAGCATACCGATCCGACGGGTGTGCTCACACGGGTAAGTCGAGATGGTGCTGCCGGTGAGATCACGCATCAGGACGGTGTTGGGAACACCGCGACGGTGGGATTTGACGCGCTGGGCCGGGTGATGAGCAGTATTGACCCGTCTGGGGCAGTCACGTCGTGGGCGTATCAGTTTTTGACTAACACTACGACTGCCTCCTCGGGTGAAGGGGATCGGGGTGCCGCGCATCATCAGGGTACTTCAGAGCCTGTTCGCGTGCAGGATCCGACCGAGAATCTGGTGAGGGTCCCCGGTGCCCATGCGTTGCGGACGTGTACTGATGCTGCTGGTCAGGTTTCGGGTGAGGTGTGTGATGCTGCTGGGCGGTTACTCAGGCAGGTGAGTGCCTCGGGGGCTGTGACGGAGTATTCGTATGATGCGTGTGGTCGGGTTGCCTCAGTGACAGATGCTGATGGGGTGATGACTGAGTACCGGTATGATGCGGATTCGCGTTTGGTGGCGAAGACTCGTGCTGGCGTGGTAGTGGAGTCTTTTGTGTATGATCTGTGTGGGCGTGTGTTGGAGCGTCGTGCTGGGACTAAGCTGGTGGGCAGGTATGCCTATGATGCTGCCGGGCGTATGGTGCGGTGCGTGGATGCTGCTTGGGGCACCCGGTCGTTCTCCTATGATGCGTGTGGGCGTGTGGTTAAGGCTGTTTCCGGCGTAGGCGGAACATGCTTTTTTGATTATGACGGTGCGGGGCGTTTGCTAGCGCGTCGGGTAGCTACGTCTGAGGGCTTTGCGACAACCTCGTATACCTATGATGCGGTAGGGAATGTGATGTCGGTGACGGACCCATTCGGGGCGGTGACCAAGTATGCGTATGATGGCGCGCACCGGTGCACTGAAGTCATGAACCCAGATGGTTCGCGGGTGTCGTATGCATACGATGGTGCCGGCGAGGTGGCGAGTATGCATGTGGCTAAGCCAGGTGAGCGCTTGGGTCGGTTGGCGTGTGCGTGGGTGCGGGATCGAGCCGGTCGGTGCCTGACGGTGAAGGATTATCTGGCGGGGGAGAATCTGGCACGGCTGGGCGCTCAACGGTCTGCAGCTGCTACGGTCGCTACAGCAACAACCACCGTTGGTTCTGCTAACGCGAGTGCAACAACGGCTGCTGGTAGGTCTTCTATCGGTGTCTCGGATGGCGCGGAATCCGAAGCTGATGTGTATGTTCAGACGACCTATGTCTCAGATGCTTTGGGACGTTTGGTGAGGGTGGATTCTGCCCCGAAACTCGGGGATGAGGTTTCTGATATGGCGTTCTTTGCATCGGGTAATCGAGTATGTGCTGCCGGGGATGCTTCTGCGGCTGAGGTGTTTGCATCTACGGGTGCGTGGAGCCTAGCGTACTCCTATGATGCTGATGGGAATGTGGTTCAGCGTACTACTCCGTATGGTTCTACCGTATATGGGTATTCTCCGGGCGGGCGTATTAGGTCTACACAGCAGGTCCCTGCTGGTATCGGGGTAGAGGACTCATCGAGTGCTGGTGATAAGCCTGGGGTGGCTGAGTTTGCTTATGATGCGCTGGGGTATTTGGAACGTGTTCAGGTTGGGGAGTGTGTCTCTTCGTGGGTGCGTGATACGTCCGGAGCCGTTATGGGGTACACCGAGGAAGTTCTCGGTGAGGCCGACGAGCCTAGTGGTTCATCGTCGGGTATGGTGCAGGGTGTGCGGGTACGCCGGAATCCTGCGGGGAAGATTACTCGGGTGGAAGATACCGTTAAGGGTTCCTGGTGTGAGTACGCCTATGATGCTTCCGGCAGGTTGATTCGTGCGGTGAGCTCGGATGATGTGTCGGTGGCGTGGGTGTATGATCCGGTCGGATTGCTTATGAGGGAAGAAACCCATCAGGAGGGTGCCCTGGTGCGGGTGCGTGCGTTTTCCTACGAGGGGGAGCGGGTACAGACGGTACGCCTGTATGAGGCACTAGAGGATGGTGGTGGTTCTTCTGCTACACCTGTTGCGGGTGTGGTGGAGGATCTAACCGGGTTAGATACGTCATCTTTGGTGTGCACAGGGTCGATTCAGTATTCCTATGATGTGCGGGGTTTCCGTAACGAGGCGACTGATCATACTGGTGCTGCTGTGACGTGGGGCTGGGATGCTCTGGGCTCTTTAGAGCGGGTGGAGCGTATCAACCACAGCTCCGACTCCCTGTTAGGCAGTCATTTGTCCGCTGCCAGCGCGGGTAACTCGACGGTGTGGTTTGCGGCATCGTCGGTTTGGAATATGCCGGTAGCTGTTGGGAGTCAGCAGGATAGGCAGGATCCTGTTGTCTCGCCGCTGGTGTGGGATACGACGGTACCTGATGCTGCTTCGTTGGTGGGTGTTGGTGCTACCGAGGTGGTTTCGGCGGGGTCTGTGCTTGGCGGGCGCGATAGTATCCTCACCGGCACAGGTATGGGGGCATATGGTTTTGGCACGGATATCTTCGGTGCCGCGTCCCCAGTGACTTGGGGAAGCAACACCACTGCAGCTGCTGGTAATGGGTTGCCGGGTTTGCCTGCTGATGTGGGTTTGACGGATCAGGGTGCGTTAGCAACCGTTGGCGGTGAGTTGATGGGTGCGCGTTTGTATGATCCTGTGACGGCTGGGTTTTTGTCGCCGGATCCTGTGGAGCCTGTGGTTGGGTCGGGGTATATGGGTGCGTCGTATCTGTTTGCGTCGGGTGATCCGGTGAACCTGCACGACCCCACAGGTTTACAACCATTATCTATTGATGCTATCCGTCAGTATAGGGATTTCTTTGGGTTTGAGCTGACAGTTCAGGATAAATTTATCCGCTACTGGCTATCTGCTGCAGCGGATTTTGACAATTTTAATCGTGAGTTTTGGAATGATCCATCTGGATGGATAGCTTCGCATCCTGACGAGGTGGATGTTGTCCTTACTTATGGACTCGCTGGCCTTATTGCTCTAGTTGGAGGCCCCGCTGGATGGTTCATTGGTGGAGGCATGTTTCTTTCAATGAATACTTCCATAGTCGTTCAGCGCTGGGAGACAGGGCATGTTGATCCTCGTGAAGTAACGCGTGAGGGGCTCATCAGTCTTTTGCTTGATGTGGCCACATTGGGCTTGGGGAAGATTTTCAAAATTGCTGCTAAGCCTGCTGTTGATTATTTGCTCGCTCGCTGGGGCATTCGCTGGGGAAGTTATGAGGTCCGTCATCTTCCTGTAATGAGACCAAGTGCAGCTTCAGGCGATGCTGTAAGTGTTCGCGCTCAGACAGAGATGCTACGTAAAAATGCTATAACGATCAAATATCCTGTGCTTTTCCGCAAGAGTGCTCAAGGAGGCGCTGAAAAAGCGGCTTCTAAAGAAAGTTTAGAGGCAGTTTCTTATCAGGGGCGTTATGGCAATCTCTTCGACCGTTCGCACCTGAATACCACAGGATATGGTTTTGCTGCTCCGCGAGTTGCGGCTCCTGAAGCAGGAGCACACACCCCGCTGCCCTATAGTACCCGTGGGGTAGCCCAAGAGTCTTCAGTGCCGCTCAAGCCGGTGGAAGCTCCGCAGGTGGGCGAGGTTCCGCCTGCTTCGGGTGCTGGGTCTGGTGCTGCTGGTATGCAGGCTGTTAATCCTGGTGGTGTGGCCGATGATGCTGTGGTAGCTCGTGGTTCTGCTGGTGGTGTGCGTGAGCCTGAGGTGCAGCTGAAACCTGTTGAGGAACCAAAGATTGGGAACCTACCTCCGGCAAGGGGCGCTAGTGCCACTGAAGGGCCGACGGTTTCGATGCGTGATGTGCAGACTCGTCTGGATGAGAGGTTGGAGGGTGTTCGTCGCAAAGAATGGAGGGGGAAGGATAAGAAAGGACGCCCACGCACTGACTACTACGATCATGATGACTTCAAAGTAAAAGATAAAGAGTATAGTGAAGCACAGCTAAAATACAAAAAAGATCTCAAAGAATATAACGAACGTAAAAGACAAGCTGAGCTTGAGGGCAGAGAATTTACCGAGGCACCTCCAAAAGATCTGGGTCCTCGTCCTCAGCATGCGTTGTGGAAAGACGCCGAGGAGCGATTTGCGCCAGATTTGCAGACTGCAATGCAGCTTGATGAGGAGGGTTTGAAGCACCACCGTGTGGTGAAGAGCGAGGACTATCAGGGTCAGATTCCTCAAGATACTGCTGAACATCTTGGACAAGCTGTACAGAAGATTATGAAGGATGGCTCCCCTCCGCATTACCCTGGCGCTAATGAGGGTCGGGTCTTTAATAATGAACCTTGGAAGGGAGAAGGAGAAGGAAAAATCCTACCCACTACCGATGTTGAGGGGAATCCTATTACGTATACGGAAATGGATTTCAT
>NZ_KV815271.1:0-245 GCF_001814205.1 Rothia sp. HMSC036D11 | reverse complement strand
GTACCATCCTCATACAACGGGTCAGGAAAACCATTCGGAAAGAAAAACTTCTTATACTCCTCCATACTTGACCAAGGATATTCAACCCCATCAGCAGCAATCACCACACTGTTGACAAAGAACTCTTCCACCCGAGACAAACTCTCTTGCGAAAGTTCGAATCCCCACCCAAATAAAACTTTGTACAGCCCGCTACCATGAATTGGACGAATACTGTAGTACGTATCCATCTCTTCAAGAATATT